>NZ_DFOZ01000041.1:0-32836 GCF_002377005.1 Limnobacter sp. UBA3528
GGTGTCTTTCGACCAGAATACGCATGAACTTCTTCATCGATTTGATCTTTAAAGGCACGATGGTCACTATTCTCCGAATTTGCTAGCCACTTCTTTCTCAAATACTCAAACTCTTCAGAGTCCACGAAGTCCCAAAGATCTTGTTGAAAATCTGGGCTTGAAAGTTGTGTTACAAACCGATCACGCTCCAGCATGCGCAGCTTGTCCAACGTTTCTTCTTTCCGTTTACGGGGGACAAGAATATTGGCTGCACCCACATACACATACTCATTCCAGATCGGATCTGTATCTGATTCGCGGAAAATTTGTGATCTCATTGTTTCGCTCAACATACGAGCACCCCTGTCTGTACCATCTCTAAAACGTCTATTACTCATGCTGCTTCTCCCTGAGCAAATTGGAAGGTGAGTAAGACGCTCGTCTCTCCCTTGTCGAATGCCCGAGCGCTGTCGCAATCGGCTTCGTGCAGCACAAAGCTTTCTGGGGTTTTACGTTTTCGAGCCCCAGATTGATCGTGCTGCTTTTTAACAGCGCAGATCGCGTGTTCCAGTTTTAGTTCACGATCAGTTGGATAACATCCAGATACAGCGCAAGCCACTGCAATCCACTTGAGCATGGTTTGTTCATGCCCCAAGAGTTCGCAATTCAAGTTGCTTGAATACACATGGGGAGCCAAGCGGTAGTACTCATCGACCTTGGCCGCATCGTGCAACAGAGCGGCCAGAAGAGTAAGACTCAAATCGAATGGTGGCTTGCTAGATGCACGTTCCTCTGGCGTTGTGGCTAAGGCCTTGAGCAGGACATTTGCAACAGTCTCTGCGGTGTGCAACAGTAAGCCATGCTCTTGGTTGTGGTGGCTGCGTGTGGAAGCTGCAAATTTCAGGAATTTGTTAAAGCGCTTGCCCTGCCCCATGATTTCCAGATACAGCGCGCGGTCTTCGGGGTTAAGAAATCGAAACACCTCGCGGAGAAATACACACAGGCTTGAAGTGTCGATTACCTCATCGCCACCAGCTTGCTGCAAGGTGGCCGGAAGCACTGCCTGGGCGTAGTCAAATGGATTGCAATCCAAGCCACTGTGCGATGGGATCATTGTGGTGACCCAGTAGTAATCGCCGACTTTCATTGCACAATCCAACACGTGTGTGTCAATCTCAAGCGAACTGTAATCGCTAAGTGTGTCAGCGCCCCGGTGTGCCAGATTGACAAACAACATGCCTTTGTAGCTTTTGCGCAGTGAGCAATACACAGGCAATGCCACTTTGGCGTAATTCACACCATCTTCATAAGTGTTCTCTGCGATAAAGCCACGTTTGGACACACTGATATCTGATCCATACTTGGCAAACTGCGGCTCATTCAACCCTTCCAATGCACCTTTAAATGGCGAACCCTGATTGCGACGGATATAAATGCTTTCGGGCATGGCCACATCGCGCATTCGGGACCCAAGGGCGTCATGTGCTTTGTAGATTCGGGCCTGGGTGCTGCGGCTATCAAAACTGGGTACAAGTCTATGGATTTTCATTGTTATTCTCCTTGTGGGTTATTACTTTGGTAGCTTTCAAACATCTGCAGCCAGGGATTTTGAATGGCAGGTTTGGAAGCCGGGTTTACATCGACTGCGGGTGTAATGACGGGTGTGACGGCGGGCGTAACTTCAGGAGCCGGGACATTTGAGGCCTTATCCGCCTGTGCTTTCGCCGACACGGCTGTCTTCGGCACCGCCGCCGCAGGCGAATGAACCACAGGTGCAACTACAGGAGGCGCCGCACCTGGCCCCAAGTTCGCAGCCAACATCCGCTCAAACGCTGAGCCATCACGACGGGTCAAATTGGGTACGTAACGTGAGTACACCTTGAACAGCATTTCTGTGGACGAATGTCCCATCTGAAATGCAATCCATTCTGGTGATTCACCTGCGGCCAGCATCAACGTGGCGAAGGTGTGCCGGGTTTGGTACGGCGTACGAAGTTTTAACCCCAGTGAGCGCAGCATGGGATACCACACCCGGTTACTCATATTGCGGTTGGTAAGCGGCCCACCGTTGCCGTTGGCAAATACATAGGGCGACTTTTTGCCAGTGACTTCCCATTGGGTTTTGAGAGCCTCATACACCTGTGGTGCCATCTGGATATCTCGGTTGGAATCGGCCGTTTTTGGCGTTTCCTCATAGTCATCCACAATGGTTTCGCGAATGGTGATCAGTCGCTTTTCAAAATCGATGTACTTCCACTTCAGCCCATGAATTTCTCCCGGGCGCATGCCCGTGAAAAACTTCACCGTGAAGTAATCCCGAAAATCTTCGCGGCAGAACTTTATGATCATCTCCACCTCTTCAATGGTGAAGGGCGTGACATCCGTCTTTTTGATCCGCATCCGTTTGATATTCTGGTACGGAGTGGTAAAGTTGAATCGATCAGCGGCTTCATCTAAGACCTGTTTCACAGACGTCATCACATGATTGATCCGTGAAGCTGACATTGTTGTTCCTGGTTTTTTGCCCGGGGCTTTGGCGAGAACTGAGCGAAATTCCAGAAGGTCCTGTTTGGTGATACTGCTGATCACCCTCTTTCCAAACTGTGGGATCAACCACTTTTCCAAGATGTCGCGCTTGGTGCGAATGTTCGAGCGCTTCCAAAGCGACTCATTTTCTTCAATGAATTTCTGAGCAAATTCAGTGAAGGTGGGATGACCCGCTGAAGAAATATTCTCAATCGCTTGGCGCAACGATTGGTTGGCCATTGGAACGGAAACCATTGGCGAGGCGGGTTGATATTGTTGAGTTTCGAGGGCTTCGATTTTCCTCAGTAATTTACTTTCAGGAAAATAACGTCGATATTCAAAAGTGCCAAACTTGATTTCAAGCTCAATACTTTTTAATAAAGCTTCAAGTCTCTTGCGGTTTTTTGGTTCGTCTTTGAACTGCGTTTGTTCCCGACAGCGCATGCCGCGATAATAGAAATCAATCTGAAGATTGCCCGTCTCTTTTCTTGCGCGAATAATTCCCATGACGCCTCCTTACATCCTTGGCGAACTGTTATTCAGTTGGGCAAATCGAATCATGTCGGATTGAATGACCTCCCAAATGAAAAGAATTTTTCGGCCATTAAACGGACGAATGTAATGACGCCCCTCAAGCAACACAGAATCTTTCAGACGATCGCGAATGGTTCGAACGTCATATTTAATTCTTGCGGAAAGTTCTTCAGTGGTTAGATAAGTCACCTCGGAATTTTTCGCAGTGTCACTTGCAGTAGGTACCTGCACTGCTGGAGCATGTTTGGTCTTACCAAAAGTTTTGACAGCAAAGTTTGTGTTCATGGGCAATTCCTCTTTTGAGTTTCAAATGTCACGTATTAATTACATACGTTGATTTAAATTTACACCACAACTCAACGAATGTCAATTAAAATTGACCTTCATAAGGAGATATTTTCAATGATCAGGTTTTATTTACAGGAACGAATGGCAGAAAAGCAATTCAAAGAGGGCAAGAGAGTGACTCTCAAGGAGGTTTCAGAGGCAACTTCTATAAACAGAGCAACGCTATCCAAAATGCTGCACCATCGTGGATACAACACAGTGACGGACAACCTGGATCGCTTATGCAAATACTTCAACTGCCGCTTAGATGAAATCGCGGAATTTGTGACGGATGAAATTGAATCGACGAATCAATAATCGCTGAATTTGCCGACAATCTTTTTGAATTGAATGAAGCTGATTTAACTCAATTAGCATCTGACAATTTGGCAACACGAGATAAAGAAATCTCGTCAGATGCATTTGAGAAAGCTGAGCTTGTGACCAAAGCGTGACCAGTTTGCAAGCCGATACTCCTCGCAAAGCTTGTGACCATAATTTTGGTCACAATGTAGTCACAACATGGTCACAAAATTTTTGGGCCCGTTGGAATTTCAATTGACTCAAATTCGCAAGAACCCCGGCTGGAGACGCTTTTGAAGGAAAATGAAGTGGCGCGGCTGGCGGGGATCGAACCCACGACCCTTGGCTTCGGAGGCCAATACTCTATCCACTGAGCTACAGCCGCGCGAGAAGGCGTTAGTGTACACCAGCGCTGGTATCTAGGATACTGACGGCAACTATCCACCGTATTGCACCTAAAAAATGAAATTAACGACTATTCTGCGCTCAAAAGCACTGTTGATTCCACTCGCCATTGTCGTGTTGTTCTACCTGTTCGCCTGGGCTGGCTTGCCGCGCCTGGTGCACTGGCAAGCCGAAAAGCAGGTGCTGGAACGCTCGGGCCATGTACTGAAAATGGAACTGCCCGAAGTCAACCCCTTCAAACTGACCGTGCGTATCCCCAAGCTGAGCCTGGCCACACCCGAGGGCGAGCAGTTGGTGGCCTTTGACCACCTGTTTGTCGATTTGTCCGGTGCCGACCTGTTCACCGGCCTTGTTGCGCTGGATCAAATTGACCTGAAAAACCTGAACCTGAATGTGGCGCTGCTGCCCGAAGGCAAGAACAACTTCACCGCCCTGCTGGATGCATTCAAGACAGATGAACCCGAAGAAGAAAATACCGAGCCACCCGCATTTTTGTTAAGCCATTTGTTGATTAGTGATGCGGCTGTTGATTTCGAAGACCGCCGCAAGCCCGATGGCCTGAAAACCCGCTTTGCGCCACTGAACCTGGAGCTGCGCGACCTGGCCACCCGTTCCGAAACCGATGGCGACTTTGTGTTGAACGCTGTGACCGGGCTGGACGCCGAGCTGAAACTACGCGCGCAAATTCAGTTGGCTGACCCGTCGGCCACAGGTGAATTCTCGCTGACCGGCTTGAACATCGCCAAGCTTGAACCCCTACTGGCACCGCTGTTGCCCACAGCCCCACCTGCCGGCAGTGCCGACCTGGCCTTGAACTTTGATGTGAACCTGAAAGAAGAACCTGCGACCGCACCGGGCGCCGAAGCCGCACAACCCAAAGTACTGATCAACAACATCAACGCGGAAGTGCGTGAATTCAGCATTGCAGCCAAGCCCCAGGGTGCTTCAGCGGCTGCGAAATTTTCCAGACTGAACATCAACAATGCAAACTTCGATTTACAGGCCAACAAAGCCGACGTTGCGGGTGTTGTGCTGGCCGGCCTGCAACTAAACCACAGCAACAAAGCCAAGGCGATTGGACTGGACACCATTGAAGTGGGTCCAATTGCAGTGGACTTGACTGAGCAACATGCAGAAGTAAACGCAGCCACCGTGAAAGGTGGTGCAGTGAATGTGAAGCGCAACGCCAAGGGCGAGCTTGATTTGATGGCGACGATTAACGACTGGATTCCAGCCAACAAGCCCACCACGAAAGCAGCCGATGATCCACCAGCTCAGCCATGGACCTATGCAGTCAATACCATCGACCTTTCCGGCATCAATGCCAACATTCAAGACCAAACGGTAAGCCCTGCGTTGGACATTGGTTTGAATAATATTGCTGTATCAACCAGCGGTGTGACACAAGACCTTTCCAAAAACCTGCCACTGAAAGCCAGCCTGAATGTGGCCAGTGGCGGCAGCATTGCCGTAAATGGCGACATCAACCCCAGCACCGCAGCCACCCAAATGAATGTGGAAGTAAATGCGCTCGCCTTGAAACCGGTGCAGCCTTTCATCGGCCAGTTTGCCAAACTGAATTTGGTTAGTGGGGCTGTTTACACCAAAGGCAAAGCCACCTACAACGCCAAAGAACAGGGCTATGTCGGCAGCTTGACCATTGGCAGCCTGCGCCTGAATGAAGCCGGCACCAACAACTCGTTTTTCGAATTCAAAAAGCTGTTTACCCCCGGCCTGCGTATGAATGCCCAAGGCTTGAACATTCAGCGCTTAACACTTGAAGGCCTGGACACAGCACTGTTGATTGCGAAAGACAAATCAACCAACATCAGCCGAATTTTGGTCAACAAGGAAGAACCTGCAAAGCCGGCCGATAACACACCCCCGGCGTTCGCAGTCAATATTGACCGCTTCAATATTGCCAACAGTGAAATGGACTTTGCCGACGAGTCGCTGTTCATTCCGTTTGGTACGCGCATTCACAGCCTGGAGGGCGTGGTGAATGGCTTGTCGAACAAGCCCGGTACACGTGGTGAACTGGCTTTGAAAGGCGCAGTCGATGAGTTTGGGGAGGCCGATGCACAAGGCACCATCAACCTGCTGGACCCCACCGCCTACATGGACATTGCCGTGAAATTTAGCAATGTGGAAATGCGCAATTTAACACCCTATTCCGGCACCTTCGCGAACCGAAAAATCGAGTCGGGCAAGTTGTCGTTGAACCTGGTGTACAACATTGAAAACCAGCAACTCAACAGCAGTAACCAGGTGATTGTCGACAAACTGAAACTGGGCGAACGTGTGCAAAGCCCGCAAGGCCGCGACCTGCCCCTTGAGTTGGCAATCGCCATTCTGGAAGACAGCAATGGCCGAATCGATTTGGGCCTGCCCATTACAGGCGACTTGAACGATCCCCAGTTCAGCTACGGTGCCATTGTCTGGAAAGCCATTGGCAATGTGCTGACCAAAATCGTGACGGCACCCTTCCGGGCCCTGGGTGCCCTGTTCGGTGGTGGCGATTCAGATGAACTGGGCAAGATTGAATTCACCGCCGGGGCCAATACGCTCAGCCCTTCTCAGCGGGAAGGCTTGAAAAAATTGGGCGAAGCACTGACCACCCGCCCCAACCTCGCGCTGACCGTGCAAGGCACGTGGGCACCAGCCGACAAAACCGCAATTCAAAACCTGCAAATGCGCCGCGCTGTAGCCACACAGGCCGGCGAAAAACTGCAGCTGGGTGAAAACCCCGGCCCACTGGCCTTGAACAATGAAACCACTCAAAAAGCAATTGAAGCATTGTTTGAAAAACGCTTCAGCGGTGGCGAACTGGCCTCGCTGAAAACCGGTTTCAGAAAAGCCAACCCGGGCCAACTGGAACAGGGTGTGGCAGGCAAAGCCTTGGGACAACTCACCAATTTGTTCAAAGACACACGCGAGCTGAGCGATGCTGAAGTGAATGCACTGAAAGGCAAAAACTTCTACGCCGTACTGGCGCAAAAACTGCAGGATTCTGAAGAAGTAAGCACTGCACAATTGCAAACCTTGGCCACAGAACGCCAGCAACTGGTGAGCACTGGCCTGACCACAGCGGGTGTACCCGCCGATCGCGTGAAAACCGATACGCCCAAGGAAACCAAAGCCAATGATGACAAAACCGTGCCCATGGAACTGGGTGTGGCTGTGAACAAGTGAGCTACTAGAAACTAGACAATAAACCCCGCCTGGCTGGCCAACACCTCGCGGGTTACCCGAATAAATTCGCGGGTTTTGGCGGGCATGGGGTTGGCATACGGGCACACGGCAAAGATATCGGCTGGTGCCCCCGCCCAATCGGGCAGCACACGCACCAGCGCGCCGGTTTTCAGTTCCTGCTGAATATCCCATTCCGAGCGCAACAACACACCCTTGCCCTGCAAGGCCCATTGCACGGAAACATCCCCATCGTTTGAACTCACTGGCCCATGCACCTTGACGGTGGTTTCCTGCTTGCCGTTGCGCAATTGCCAATTGTTAAACGTGTGGTTCTCTTGTCGAATCACCAGGCAGTCGTGCCGGGTTAAATCGCCAGGGGTGTTCAATTCACCCGTCGCAGCCAAATACGACGGCGCCGCACACAATATTCGCCGGTTGCTGGCCAGCTTCTGGGCAATCAGCCTTTGGTCGGGCGGTTCACCAAAGCGCACCGACAAATCAAAGCCGCCCTCGATTAAATCAATGGGGTGATCCGTCAGTTCCAGAATCACCTCCACCGCCGGGAATTCGGCATGGTAAGCCGACACCACATTGGCCACGTGTTTGCGACCAAAACCCAAACTGGCGTTGACCCGAAGCAGGCCGCGCGGGGTGTCTTGCCCGGCACGCAAGGTGGCCTCCAGCACATCAATTTGACGAAGAATGTTGGCCCCCTCGGCCAGGTAACGTTCACCCTCGGCACTCAAACCAATGCGCCGCGTACTGCGGTGAAGTAGGCGAACACCCAGCCTTTTTTCCAGTGCAGCCAGTCGGCGGCTGACAGCAGGCGGTGTCACATCAAAAGCCATGGCCGCACTGGCCAGACTTTCATGGCGCACCAGTTCACTGAAAAAAGCAAGATCGGACAAATGCTTCAAAAACTACCTCTACAATGATTCGTGCGTATTTGTTAATAATATTTTAAATATTGAATCATTGTAGATATTTTTATAACGAATACACTGGGCGCTTCCACATCTACGGCACACCACCCATGTCTTGGCTCGCTCTTCCTGATTTGCTCCTTGTTTTGTCGTTGGGCGCGGCTTTGGGTTTCTTCGGTGGGCTGTTTGGTATTGGGGGCGGTATTATTGCCGTCCCGCTTTTTATTATCGGGTTTGGCATGGACCAGGCCCTGGCCCAAGGCACCGCACTGGTGTTGATGGTGCCCAATTTGTTGATTGGCTGGTGGCGTTACAACCAGCACCACAAATTGCCGTGGTTGGCCGTGGCCGCCATTGGTATTACTGCCACGATCACCACCTGGTTAACCGCCAAACTGGCCGTTCGCCTGGATCAAAACCTGCTGCACTGGATATTCAACCTGTTTATTTTGGCAGTGGGCCTGCGCATGCTGTTGCTGCGCAAAAACCCCAGCGCGAATTCAGACAACAGCGACCAACCCCGCACTGCAACCATGCCAATTGTGGGTGTGCTGGGCGGCACCAGCATGGGCTTGCTGGGCATGGGGGGCGGTTTGGTGGCCACACCCATGTTGACCACCGTGTTCAAACACACTCAAACCACGGCGCAGGCTTTGTCACTGGCCTTGGTGGCACCCAGCTCTGTGATGGCACTGACCACTTATGCCAATGCCCACCGCGTGAACTGGGAATTGGGTTTACCCCTGGCGTTTGGCGGGCTGTTTACGGTATCGGCCGGTGTGGCCATTGCGCACTACTTGCCTGAAAAGGCGCTTCGAAGAAGCTTTGCAGCAGTCATGATCGTTGCAGCTTTCTGGCTGATTTTGCAATCACTACACACGCACTAAGCTTTTCCGGTAAGAATAGGGGCTTGTCCACACTTGCCTTTTTTGCTTGATGAAGCTGGCGGCCCTGTTTCGTTTTGTGTTATTTGCCACTTTGCTTGGCTTGGCCTCCAATGTGTGGATGGGCGAGCGGGCGGACCAGTTGCAAACTTCGCAAACAGCCCTACTCACTGCGCGTTTGAATGCCATCAACGAACTGCGTCTGCTGCAATCTGAATTCGATGCACTGCAAACACTGGTGGCCGCTTTTGTGGTCAGCAAAAACAGCCAACACTTGGTGAATTATTACGAGCTGCTGGATGCCCACGCAGGCGCACGAAAATATGCCCAGCCTGTCGACAATGTGTATTGGAGCAAGCTGATCGCCGGCAACACCGAAGCCGTGCCCTTGGTGCCCGCCAAAGGTGAAACCCTGGAAAGCCGCCTGTTCGCCCCACAAAACGTGGCGCCCAACCTGAGTGGCGATATAAAAGCCTCGGTCGATAATATTTTGAACTTGAGCAAGCGTTTGCGCGAACGCGAGCAAATTGTATTTGCCCTCACCCAGGGCCTGTACGACCCCGATGCAGGCAAGTATGTGTCGGAGGCGCCCGTTCGCGACGACCTGGCCATTCAAATGCTGTTCTCGGAAGAATACCTGGGCATGACCAACGCCATTCGCGCTGAAATTCAGGGTCGAATTCGCGCAGTGGAACTTGGCTTTCAAACCGTGATTGCTGCCCAGGCCAACAACATCAAGGCCACCGCAAATTTCGACCTGTACCTGGGCTTGCTTGTTACCTTGATGGCCCTGGTAGGCCTGGCCGTGTTGCAGCGCTTTGTGGTGGCACCGCTGCGCGAACTGAATAAGGTGAGCAAACAGATTGCGCAGGGCAATTACAGTGTTACTTTGCCCGAGCCCCGCTTTGTGACCGAGATGACCAACCTAGTGAAAGGCTTTGCCTTGATGATTGGATCATTCAAGCGCGAGCTGGAACAAGGCGAGGCAGCCCGATCAGCCGAGATGATCGCCTTCGAGGCAAAAATGGGCCGTGAGCGAGCCGAGGCACAGGTAGAAGCACGCGGTATGTTACTGGCCAACATGAGCCATGAAATCCGAACGCCCATGAATGCGATTTTGGGCATGACCGCGCTAACCCTGAAATCGGATTTGCCCGAGCAGGAACGCAACTACTTGCTGAAAGTGCAGGATGCTGCGAAGTCGCTGCTGGGTTTGCTCAATGACATCCTGGATTACTCCAAGGCCGAGGCTGGCATGGTGGAGTTTGAACACATTCCGTTCACTCTGGATGAAGTGCTGGCCAATTCATTTCTTGCCGTACAAAGCCAGGCGGCCAGCCGCAAACTGATGCTGCTGAACGAGGTTGCGCCTGGTTACTCCAACCAGTTGGGCCAACGCCTGGTGGGCGACCCCTCACGCCTGCGGCAGGTACTTAGCAATTTGCTGAGCAATGCGGTTAAATTCACGGAAAGCGGTTCGGTGCGTGTGTTTTCAAAACTCCAAACCCGTTCAGACACCGGGCTTGACCTGCGGATTGAGGTGCACGACACCGGTTCAGGCTTGAGCAAATCGCAAGTGGAGCGAATTTTTGAGAAATTTGCACAAGGTGATTCAAGCGTAAGCCGGGTGTATGGTGGCACGGGCCTTGGTTTGAGTATCGCCCGCGAGTTGGTGATCCGCATGGGTGGCCAAATTTCAGTGGAAAGCACACCCGGTGTGGGCAGTTGTTTTTGGTTCTCGGTGCCCGTGGTTTACGACAGCGATATTTTGATTGAACCCCTGCCACTGGATTACCAGAGTGGTGTGCTGTTACACCAGCCTGGGCCTGTGGCCGACTGCGTGATGTCAGTGTTGACTGCCACCGGCATGGAAGCGACTTTGGTGAGCACGCTGGGGCAATGCATAAGGCACTTGGACGAAAACATTTGCGACTGGGTGTTTATTCAATCGGATTTACTCGACCCCAGCGAACCACTGCCCGCTGAACTGCTGGAACACTTGAGTAACCCGGCCTTGCGCGTGGTGGCCATTGACCGCGATCTACTGTCAGCCGACAGTGCCCTGCTGCAAATGTTGCCCGCCGACATCACCAAACAACTGATACACCTGGCGCACCCGGTGTTAATGCAAGACATTTGTGCAGCACCGCGACCCGACTTGCCCATCTTGCCGCGGTCCGATGCACCTCGGGAATATCCCGAGAGCCTTCAGGGGAAAAGCGCCCTGATACTGGAGGATCACCCGGTGAACCAGGAATTGGTGTGCTCCTACCTGAAAGCGGCCGGCATGCACGTAACCCTGTGTGAACACGGCCAAGAGGCCGTTGAATTGCTGGACCCCGATGACGCGCCTCATTTTGATGTCATCATCACCGACCTTGAAATGCCAGTGATGGACGGCTATGAATTTACAGCCTGGTTGCGCGACCAGACTCGCTGGATGGACACCCCCCTGGTGGGCCTGACCGGCCATGCTTTTTCAGAAATACGCAACCGTTGTCTGGATTTGGGCATGGACGACTTTATTGCAAAGCCCGTGGAGGCCCGCGTGCTATACGCAACCCTGGCCGACCTCTTGCACACTGAAATACCTTCGCCCTTGCCTTCGCCACCAGCCCTGCCCAATTTGTTCATGGAGCACTGTACCGACCTGCCGATCAAGCTGCGCGGCCACTTGGATCAACTGGATGAAGGGGCGTTTGTGCGTGAAATACATTCCATGGTCAGCCTGCTGGCTTTGTTGGGTGAAAAGGCCTTGCAGCTTGTGTTTCGGGATTTTGAGCAGGGCTTGAACAACCAAACCATTGACGCTAAGGAGGTGTTGGATCAAATTCGCACCGTGTGGCCTGCCTTGGTGAAGAAGTATTCCGAACTGGCCGAGAAAGCCACCCCCTCCTAGGGGAAACCTACCCCCTGAAATGGTGAACCTCCCCGTAAACGGTGAACCCTCACCTATGCGATGCCACGCCAAAGCAATGCAGTCGACAATACTTAAACGATGAACGGCAAGGCATTGGATTCAGCATGACCATTCGAGCACCCTACCAAGTGCTGCACAGCAGCCCTTACAAAAAATACTCCTTCGAGCGCGAGGTGTTTTTTGAAACGCTGGGTGCCTGTTGGGCGTTGAGTTCTCGCAACGTCAGTGGCCTGTTCGCCATGCAGCTACAAATCGATTTGAGCCGTGTGCAGTTGCTGTACGGTGTGCCCAGCTCGCATTTGCCCGAGCCACTGCTGTTTCAATTTCTGAATGTGTTTCAAACCCGGCCACGCAATGGCGCCCATGCACAGCACATGCATGCCGAGCACAATGCGCTGGAGTTGATTGAGGACATGAATGAAGCAGACTTTCTGAATTTCACCACCGGTTTTCAAGACGCTGTGAATCAAATTCTGGAACCGCTGGACTGTTGGACCAAAGAATGCCAACAGGCCCACTTGGCCTTGAAGTACTACGGCCTGAACCTGGTTGAAACAGGCATGCGTGAGTCCAAATTCAAACGCACCTATGCTGACCTGTTGGTGAACTACCTGCTGACCACGCAACGCGTGTTCTTGCAGGAAAGCAAAACCTCAACCTACAACTTTTAATTCAGTTTGGGCTTGAGGTGTTGGCGCAATACCATTTTCAATTCTAGAAACACATCGGGATCATTCAGCAAGGTCATGTGATGCTTTTGCGCGAAGGTCACCCGTTGCGCCTTGCCTGTGTCGTCGGCCAGTGCTGAATCAGGCGTGACCAAACCATCCCCTACAGTAGTATTCAACCAGGAGGAAGTATGGTCGCCGATTGTGGAGCCGATCAGGTGAAACATCACTTCTTGACCATCGCGAGTTTGCAGCGCACCCAAGCCGTGGTCCAAATCACGAATACCGCGTGAACGCACGCCCAGCACCCGGCCAATCGGTTTGACCAATTCAAACTTGCTGAACAATTGCTCGCCTGCGGCGGCCAGGCGCGCCAGCGGTGTACCCGCGTGGGGTGAACCCAAACACACCACATCGCGAATGGCGCGTTTCAAAATAATGTCGTCGTCGGTCAGTGCTTCAACCACCGCACGGCTGACCAAACCACCCATGCTGTGGCCCACCAGGGTAATGCCTTCAACAGCCACAGGCCAGTTTCGAACCAGCTTGTTCAGCATGCGCTTGAACTGTCGAGCATTGGAATCAATGTTGCGGCCCGTGTTGTAGCGCAGGTAAAGCGCGGTAACGGGGAAGTCGTCTTGCAGCTTGTCGCCATACGGGCGAGTGGCTGGTTCGCTGGGGTTGTAGTACATCTGCCAGCTGTCTTCATTGCAGCACAGGCCGTGTACAAAAATAATGAGGTGGTTTTGTGCATCGGGAAACTGCGCCATCAGCGCAGCCTGATCGGCCTGCAAAGGCTGACCATTGGCATACAGGTTCATGTGCACTTGCATGGGGTTGCGTGTGGCGGCCAAGTGGTCGCCAAACACACCGTTGATCGCGCTGGAAATGGCCGACACCCGCTTGTCCGTTTTCGCATTCGGCATGTTCGGTACGGGCAAGTGGTCCACATCGTCCATCAACTCCCCACCCATGGCCTGGTCTATCACTTGTGGCGAGGCCAGGCTTTGGTTGGCCTGCCGAACCACCCAAGCCGCACCAGAAAATACGCCTTTGCCCGCTTCGCGAACAGCGCCATAAACCAGGTCGGTAATTTCATTGTGAACCGATTCCACAGGCTTGCTGGCATTGAGCGTGGCGGCACCCACCGCCTTGAATGGCATGTCGCTGATGGCACGGTGAAATTCATGCACCCGCGTGGTGGCTTGCGCAATGGTGTCGCCCACAAACATCAGGGTGCCTTCCAGTTTTTCGCTGGTGCTGGGTTCTTCTTTCTTGCTCATGCGGTGTCTCCGAATCGGAATTCGACGGTGTATTTTCTTGTTAGTGTACAAATGTACACTTAATTATTTTTCTGCGCTAGAAATTCAACTCTAAGAAGCGCCTGTTGATTTCTATTTGACCGTTTTCGACAAACCAAAGCAATAGGCCCAATACACCAGGCCAATGAACAAATAGCCTTCCAGGTAAAAGCTGCGCCATTGCACGTCCCCTGCCAGGGCCAGGCTTAGGGCACCAGTCAATTCAAACAAGGCCACAATGGTGACCAATGAGCATTCTTTGAACAAGGTCACGAAACTGTTGATCAGGCTGGGCAAACAGGCCCGAATGGCCTGGGGCAACACCACATGCACATTGCGTTGAACCCGATTCAGGCCCAGTGCCTTGGCGGCCTGCCCCTGACCGGCTGGCACAGCCTGCAAGCCACCGCGCAACACTTCGGCCAAATAGGCGGCGCTGAACAATGCGATGGTGAATAACACACGGGTGAACAGGTCCAGCCCCTCACCCGGCAACCACAAGGGCAACACAAAGGCGGCCAGAAACAGCACTGTGACCAATGGCAAGGCGCGCAACAATTCAATGTACGTAATACAAAACCGGCGCAGTGGTGCAAATGCAGATTGTCGCCCCAAGGCCAGCAGCACGGCCAGCGGCAGGGCCAGGGCGAAACCCACAGTGCTTAGAATGAGGGTGAGTGGCAGGCCGCCCCACAGGTTAGTGGGTACTGTGGGCAGGGCGGCAACACCACCGTGCAGCAACACCGCACTGGCAGGCAACAACAAAGCCCAAAGCGAAAAAGCGGTTTTACTTTTAAACAACCGTGCTGCCGTTGCAAACAGCAACACCGACCACAACAACAACACGATACCCGCGCGCCATTGTTCTTCAAGAGGATAGCGGCCAAACAAAATAACCCGCCACTTTTCAGCCACAACACCCCAGCAGGCACCCTTCCCGGCGGCCTGTTGGCACGCTTGTAAATCGGGGCGAAATACGGCGCTAAACACAGCCCAGTCCACCAGTGCCCAAGCCACTGGTGCCAAAAGCAATGGCAGCGCAAGCCACAGAAAACCATTGAAAAAGCGATGAAGCAACAGGTTGATGTTCACAAAGCCCCCCTGTTGACGCGCGTGTTCAGCGCATTCATCAAGCCAGCAGCCACGGCGCTGAGCAGTGCGTAAGTGACCAAGATGATCAGCACGCATTCCACCGCCTTGCCGCTTTGATTGATGGCGGTGTTGGCCACCGACACCAGTTCCGGGTAACCCACAGCCACACCCAGCGAGGCATTTTTCAGCAAATTCAAATATTGGTTGGAAAGCGAGGGCACCACCACACGCAAGGCCAAGGGCAGCACCACGTACCGGGTGGTTTGAGCATTGCTCAAGCCCAAGGCCAGCGCGCCCTGGCGCATGCCTGGCCTCACGGCCTGTACGCCTGCGCGCACTATTTCGGCAACAAAGGCGGCAGTGTAAACCACCAGCGCCAGCAGCACGGCCAGGTATTCAGGGCTAAGTACCCAGCCCCCTTCAATTGAAAAACGCCCGCGCACCGGGGCTTCCGAAAACGAGGGAAAAGCCAAACCGCTTTTGCTTAAAAACACGCTGTCGCCAACCGACCAGGCTTGGCTGGCGATGGGCAAAAACTGGGTGATGGCAAAGTAAATGGCCAGCAGTTGCAACAACAATGGCACATTGCGAAACAGGTTGACATAGCCCTTGCACAGCCCTTTCAACAAGGGGTGGTGTGCCAGTTGCCCCAATCCAATCAACAGGCCCAGAAGCGTACTCAGCAGCAAGGCGGGCAGGCCCACTTTCAAGGTGTTCAACAAACCTGCCAGCAGTATTTGCCAGTAGGGCGAACTGAAGGCCACCTGCAGCCAGCCTTCACTGAGTCCAAAACCGGCGGGGTCACTGAGAAATTCAAAGTTCACGGGCAAGCACCTTCAGCGCAAAGGTGGGGCGTACATCAGCCCGCCTTGGGTCCACAGCGCATTCAAGCCCCGTTCCAGTTTCAGGGGCGATTGCTTGCCCAGGTTCTCCTCAAACACTTCGCCGTAATTGCCCACTTGTTGCAAAATTTTTACCACCCAGTCGCGCGGCAAGCCCAGTGGTTTCCCCAAGTTTTCTGCGCCGCCCAACAAGCGTTGCACAGCCGGATTGCTGCTGTTCAACGCTTGTTCAATATTGCCTTTTCCAACCCCCAGTTCTTCAGCCTCAATCATGGCAAACACCACCCATTTCACGATGGCAAAAAACTCGTCATCGCCACGCAGCACCGCTGGGCCCAAAGGTTCTTTGGAGAAAACTTCAGGCAGCACCACGTAATCATCAGGCTGACCGCTTTGGCTGCTTTTCAAGCCAATCAGTGCCGACACATCAGTTGAAAATGCTTGGCAACGACCACTGAAAAAGGCTTTGTAGGCTGCCTCAAAATTGTCGTACACAATGGCTTTGGCTGTAATGCCTTGCGAGCCCAAATAAGTGCTTAGGTTTTTCTCATTGGTGGTGCCCGATTGAACGCAAATCTCGGCACCTTTCAATTCTTTGGCGCTTTTTACGCCGAAGCGTTTGTGCATCAAAATGCCCTGCCCATCGTAATAGGTAATGGCGGCGAAGTGCGCGTTCAGGCCAGCAT
Source organism: Limnobacter sp. UBA3528 (assembly GCF_002377005.1). Taxonomy (NCBI): domain Bacteria; kingdom Pseudomonadati; phylum Pseudomonadota; class Betaproteobacteria; order Burkholderiales; family Burkholderiaceae; genus Limnobacter; species Limnobacter sp. UBA3528. The sequence goes on from NZ_DFOZ01000041.1 coordinate 16,583, forward strand.
CGCGACCCAAGGTCCAGGTGGTGTTGCGGGAAAGAATGTCGATTTGCCCAGCCTGCAAAGCAGCAAAGCGCTGCTGTGAACTTAATGGGGTGAACTGTACTTTTTGTGCATCACCCAACACAGCTGCGGCCACAGCACGGCACACGGCCACGTCCAGCCCACGCCATTGTCCGTCACTGCCCAGGGCCGAAAAACCAGCCACGCCACTGCTCACCCCGCAACGCACGGCATCGCGTTTGTAAATAGCATCCAGCACCGGGCCTGCCTGCGCGGTGTTGGCCACCAGCAGGCAAAACAAGGTGCCCAACAAGCGTGTTGCCCGAAGTTTGAGCAGCTTCACTGACTTCCCCCTGTTTCATAAGCACCGCTTACTTTCAACTGTAGCCGGCCCAGGTATTCTTTAATCGCAACGGTGCTTTCATCCAGTGCCTGTGGCTTGGGCAACCATTCCCAGAAGGCGCGGCTTTCATTCAGCACGCGAATGTCAGTGCGCACCGGGTACACGGTAAACCCTGCGTTTTCGAACCACAACACCGAGCGCCCCATATGAAATGCAGACGTGACCAGCGCAATAGAACGTGCACGCTCGCCCAGCAATTCGCGGGTGCGTACGGCATTCTCAAAGGTAGTTCGGGAGCTGTCTTCAATCACCAAAGCGTCTTCAGGTACCCCCATGTCCAGCATGAACATTTTCATCCCAGGGGCTTCGGCTTCCTTGCGGGGATCGGTTTGAAACTGCCCACCACTCAACACGATTCGTGGGGCTACGCCTTGCTTGTACAGCCTTGCGCCTTGCCACACACGGTCGCCGGCATCGTTCAAATCGGGTAAGGCGCGTACACCATCAAACCGCCCCTCAAGTCCACCACCCAGCACCACAATGGCATCGACCTGTGCGGGCAAGGGTCGGTTGGCTTCCAGCACCAATGCCTCATCTTCAAGCCGGCCCAACAAGCTGTCGCCTACCCATGGAAGGCTGAACGCCAGCAATTGCAGTTGTGCCAACACCAACAGATGCACACGCCACTGCCCTCGGCCAAACAGGCCCAAGCCCGCAAACACAGTCAGGGCGATCCACAACCCCAGGGGGCTTAACAGCCAGATGGCGTACTTGGTCAGCTCGGCAGCCACAGTATTCTCCGCAAATGAATCAAGGGTCATTGTAGACGTGCTACCCCGCACACAAGCGCGCTACACTGCTTTCTTCGACCACTCATGCCTGCCAATTACCATGCCCTTTCCCAACCACCAGCTCAGCATGACCGTGCTGATGACCCCCGACATGGCCAACTTCAGCGGCAAGGTGCATGGGGGACATATTTTGAAACTGCTCGATCAGGTGGCCTATGCCTGTGCAAGCCGGTATGCGGGCATGTACGTGGTCACGCTTTCAGTTGATCGGGTGTTGTTTCGCCAGCCCATTCGTGTGGGTGAACTGGTGACCTTCCTGGCCAGTGTCAATTACACCGGCAACACCTCAATGGAGGTGGGCATCAAGGTGGTGTCTGAAGACATTCACAAAGGCATTGCCACTCACACCAACAGTTGCTTTTTCACCATGGTGGCCATGAACGCCGATGGAACTCCTGGCAAAGTGCCTCCTCTGGAACCCAGCACTGACGAAGATAAGAAGCGGCATGCCAACGCCGAGTTGCGCAAAATATTGCGCAAAGAACATGAAGAGCGCATGAACAATTTGAAGTAAACTAACCAGATGAACTTAAGTCATTTATCGGCCGAGATTGATTTGGAAACCACGCTAGACCGCCTGTGTGGAGACTCGGCTTTGCTGCTTGAAATTCTCGATTTGTTTCTCGATGAGTTCGCGAAAGAACAGGCCAACTTGTTGAGCCGGGTTCATACGGGAGATTACACGGGGTTGGCCAGCAAAGCACATTACTTCAAAGGTGTCGCGCAGAACCTCGGGTTAGAGCGGTTCTTGCCAAAAGTTCAACACCTTGAGCAAGCAGCCAAAGAAGGCGACGCATCGGGCTGCATTGAGGCACTCGATTCCCTGCGTGAAATTGCACGCCACATTCTAGCCCTGAGAAAAAGCATGCAGGCTGCCTGAACTCTGTCTTAAATTCGCTCAAGCCTTTTGCAGGTACTTGCCCAATACTTCAATCAACTTCGCACGGTCCAAGGGTTTGATGAGGTAGTCATTCATTCCTGCATCCAGGCATTTTTTGTCTTCTCCCACCATGGCATGTGCGGTCAGCGCCACCACAGGTATATTCGGGTTTATGCCCGGCACGCTGCCACTTCGAATCATCGCTGTGGCTTCATAGCCATCCATCACCGGCATTTGGCCGTCCATTAACACCAAATCAAATTGCTCTTGTGCAAGCAAATCAATCGCCTCCTGGCCATTGTTGGCAACCTTGCTGGCAAGACCCAAGCGTTCAAGCACTTTGCACACCACCATTTGGTTCATGGCAGCGTCTTCGACCACCAACACTTTTCCGTTAAATTGCTGCACCGTTGGCGCAGTTGCTGTATCGGTACCTGGCGTGGTTTCAATTGTTTCATCACCTTTCAGTTGACCGCTATCCGCTGGCAAACCCAATTTCAGGGAAAACACAATTTCAGTGCCCCGCCCTGGCTCGCTGTGCAGGCGAACTTGCCCTCCCATAAGCGTGACCAACTCCTTAACAATGGCAAGGCCAAGCCCGCTGCCTTGCGCGCGTCGTGTGCTGGAGTTGTCCACCTGCGTGAATCGTTTGAACAGGTTTTTTTGATGCTCGGGCGCAATGCCAATGCCTGTGTCTTTCACAGTAAACTCGAGTACGGCTTGTTGCGCGGTTCGTGACACTTCCTGACAAACCACTTTTACGTGGCCCACATCAGTGAACTTGATTGCATTGCCCACCAGGTTCAATAAAATTTGACGCATGCGCACCGAATCACCAAGGTAAATTGTATTGGGCACACGCTCTGCAGGGCATTGCAGTTCAATGCCTTTGCTGTTGGCATCAAAGGCCAGTGCAGCTTCCACATCGGCAAACACATCAGCCAGTTCAAGCGGGCTGTGGCGCAGGGTTAGTTGCCCACTTTCCACTTTTGAAATATCGAGAATGTCATTCAACAGGCTAAGCAAGGAGGCGGCGCTGCGCTTGGAAGCGGCAGCAAGTTGAAGTTGCTCGGGCTTCAGTTCCGTGTCGAGCAACAGATCAAGCGTTCCCAGCACGCCGTTCATGGGGGTGCGAATTTCATGACTCATATTCGCCAAAAAAGCAGCCTGCGTTTTTTGAGCCTGCAAGGCGAGTTCTTGGGACTGCCTTAGCGACGCTTCGCTTTGGCGTCTCGACACAATTTCCTGTGCCAATGCGGTATTAATTTGCGTCAGTTTGCCCAGGTCAGGTAAGGCCATGATGTGTTTTAACTTGGGCAGCAAATAAATTGCGGTGGCCACTGAAACCAGAGCCGTCACAATTTTTGTAATGCCCTGTGTGTAATACAGCGGCACCCACAGGGTGAGAATGCCCATGACATGCGTCACACCACAGGCCAGAATAAATGCGGCGAACAAATAATAAATAGGCTGCAATTCGGCGTCGGGTCGCTTCTTGGCCACGTACACAATGCCGATTGGAATCGAGAAGTAGGCGATGGCAATCAAGAGGTCTGAGATAACGTGCATGGCCAGCAGTTGTGGATTCCACGCAATACAAAAGCCGTGCGGCAGGTACTCGATCACATTGTTCATTTGTAAATCACTTGGATGAATATCGTTTAGCGATACACAAAATCAACCTGATCCGATTTGTGTTCTCTCAGGAAGCTCGCATCAATATAGTTCAAATACTCGGGTTCTTTGGGCAAATTATTCTGAACATGGCCCTCGCGCTTTGCCCACCTGGCTTGGCCTTGCAGGGTGCTCACCAGCGACTGTTGCAAAGTCATTCGAAAGGTGTACTCATTCCAGTTTTTCTCGATGTGTTCCTGGCTCACCATTTTTTTTCTCAGCAGCAATGCCTGCGCCCTGGAGGGATAATCGCGAATGTAATCGACTGCCTCGCTCAAGGCTTTCATCACACCGCGCACTTGCGCCGCGTGTTTGTTTTTGAATTGGTTTCGCACACTGACATTGAAGGTTTGGGTATAAAGGCGTGGCGCATCCACTTGCACAATGTCACGGCCACCCAGTTGTAGGGCTTGTTCAGCCATGGGTTCCCAAATCGAAATTGCATCCACCCGGCCTTGCTGCAAGGCTTGGGGAAGTTCAGATGCGGCCATGGGCACCTTAATGACCTGCTGAGGATCAACCCCCTTGAACAACAAAAAGGTATCCATGTAATAGTGCGATGAAGATTTGGGTACATAGCCAATTCGCTTGCCAGCCAGACTCAAGCGACCGTTCTGGAGCAAGTTGCGTGACACCAGAAACTTCAGATCGTCCTTGTTGGTCACCAGGGTAGCCAGCACCGAAATCGGATTGTTGTCGTATGCAGCAAACATCACCGGCAATTCCGAAGAACTGGCAAGGTCAGCCTTTCCCTGCCCCAGAGCTTTGATGCAGTCCTGTCCACTGCTGCACTCAATCAGCACGGGATTCACTTGGTGTTTCTCGAAGAACTTTCTCTCCGTGGCCACGTACACCGGCAAAGACATGACAGTGGGCGGCACTGCAATTCGCACCACATCGGCAGCGTCTGCACTTTGAGCAGCCAAAAGCAAAGCCAGCAGCAGGGAGTAGATCCATGTGCTCAACTGAAATTGTTTCATAGCGCCTGCCCTCACGATTTAACAACTCCATGTTGCATCGATGAGAACAACTCGCATGGGTGAATAAGGGTGATTTCAACCCCTTAGTTTGTTACTTTACACTAGTTCACAATTTAACATTCAGTGTATTTGAGCTCTCAACTTGATCTGCGCACCCCAACGCTTTACAGCGTCCAGCACTTTGTCAATTTGCAAGGGCTTCACCAGCACTTCATCCATGCCCGCAGCCAGGGCCAACTGGTGGTCGGCCTCCATTACGCCCGCAGTTAAAGCCAGTATGGGCAGCTGCCGCAAGCCCATCTGGTCTCGCAGGTAGTGGCAGGTTTCCATGCCATCCATGTCTGGCATTTGCACATCCATCAAACACACATCCACATCACTGTGGTTGGGCTGACCAAGCACTTGAATCGCGGCTTGCCCCGATTCTGCCAAAATGACTTTGGCTCCATGGGTTTCCAGAATTTTTTTCAGAATCATTAAATTCAGTTTGTGATCGTCCACTGCCAGCACGGTTAAGCCAGCAAGAAACACCAACTCGTTTTGATTCAACAAACGGTTCACAGCGCTGGTCTTGCCCTGCGAATTGCCCGTGGCCTCTTGCAATACATTTTTCAAAGCCGAGAAAGAAACGGGTTTCATCAACACCGCATCCAGTTGGCCTGTGGAAAGCGGGTTTTGTACTTGCTTCACATCTTTGGGCTGCACCATCAGGGCAACCTTGGCAGATGCCGGGCCATGCGCGGCTTTCAGTTTGTCAGCCAATTCCAGCCCGCTGGTGTGGTTTAACTGGTTGTTCACCACGAACAATCGTGGCCGCTGCCCAGGGGGCAAGCTCAAAGCCTGCTCTGGGTTCACAAAACGTTGGGGAACCACGCCGGTCCACTCCACCATTTGGGCCACACTTTCAAGTTGGGCTTGGAAACTGTCAATGACCACCACATCGTAGGCAAACGCGCTGGTAACAGGCGCTGCGCTGGCCTGCGAATCCAGGTTCAACATCAGCGAGAATGCAAACAGGCTGCCCTGCCCCGGTGCGCTCACGGCCGATATAGTGCCGCCCATCAACTCCACCAGTTTTTGGCTCAAGGCCAAGCCAATGCCCGTGCCGCCGAAACGGCGAGAAATTGATGAATCCGCTTGGGAGAACGACTGAAACAAGCGTTTCATGGCGCCAGCATCCATGCCCAAACCGGTGTCTTGAATAATGAAACGCAACACGCAATGGTGGGTGTCCAGCTGATCCAAAGTGACGCCCACTTTGACATAACCATTCTCAGTGAACTTGATGGCATTGCCCGCCAAATTCACCAACACCTGCCTTAGTTTGGTTTCATCACCCACCAACCGATCGGGCACATTGGGTGCCACAGACACCACAAACTCGATGGATTTGTCCGCCACAGAACCGGTCATTAAATCAGCCAGCGAATCCATTAATTGCCGGGCTGAGAAAGGCCGCTTTTCAAGCTCCATGGCTCCAGCCTCGATTTTGGAGACATCCAGCACGCCACTGACCAAATCAATCAGGCCTCGGCCCGCATTTTCGAGTTTTTCAACAAACTCCAGTTGAGATGAGTCCAGCTTGCTCTGCTTCAAGATGTAAGCCAAGCCAACCACCGCATTCAGTGGAGTGCGAATTTCATGGCTGATGTTTGACAAAAACTCGCCCTTGGCCTTGCTGGCCGATTCGGCCAGTTCTTTGGCCTGCCGAATTTCTTCCTCAACACGGCGGCGCTCAGTGATATTTTGAAAAGCACCCCGAATCATCCAAGGCTTGCGCTGCGCACCATCACCTTGCCAAATGACTTCGCCAAACACATGCACCCAGATCAGCTTGCCTTTGTAGGTACGCAATTGCAATTCAATGTTGACATCGCAGCCTGCGCGCGTGGCATCCTCCAGTGCTTTGGACAGCTTCGCAGCGGAATCTTCGGGATAAAGTGCAATCGCTTCTTCCAGTGTAGGCTGATGCGTGAAGTCTGCCTCAACAATGTCGTAAATTTGTTTTGACCAACTTAACGCATGGGTGTTGACATCCAGAGTCCATGCACCCACACCACACATTCGGCCAGCCACCTCCAGCAAGTGCGTGGTCGATGTCAAATCGGCCAGTCTGTTGTTGAGTTCAAGGGCCAATAAATCAAGCGCTGCGGCCACATCGCCAAGTTCATCGCCTTCCGGCAAATTGCAACGTGCATTCAAATCGCCCGCGCGCATTGCATTGGCCACATTTTCAATTTGTGCCAGCGGTTTGACCACGCGGTAACGAATCAGCAGTAAAAGCAAAAATGAATTCATTCCGAACAGCAAGGCAAAGATCAAAACAATCGCCTTGCGTTTGTGCGTCAACTCCTCATACCGCGCAAAAGCCGAGTCAGAAACCTTGTAGCTCAATTCCGCAAGTTGCTCAGCCTCGGAAATCAAACGGTCGGTCAACACACTGCTGCGCCTTTCGTCCAAATCAATTTCCTGAGAAGTCAGCATGTGCGAAAAACCACTGAACAGGGCCGCAAAGTCGCTAAGTCGCTCCTCCAGCCTGGTGGAAATTTCTCCGCTCTCATCCGAAAAATGAAGGTGATCAAGTTCATCGGTAATCGATTGATGCACCACCCACCACTGCCGAACATTGGTCTCCGTCATGTATTCCGATGCAGTGTGCGTCAACACCAGCATACGCGTGGACAACCGGGAAATTTTGCGCGCAGCAACGCTTTGTTCCAGCACGTCGTTGCGTTGCTGGTTAATGGAAACGACCGTAGCAGTTGCCACCACCACAAGGCCAATCAATAGAACCAAGGCTATTAATACGCCTTGTTTAAGTCGCAACAAAGGTTTCATGGATACACAAAATCAACGGCATTGGGCTTAATTTTTCGCAGCAGGCTAGCGTCAATAAAATTCAGAAATTCGGGTTCGGCCAGGGTTGGGGCAACATGCCCTTCACGCCTCGCCCACCTTGCCTGCCCCTGCACCGTGCTCAACAGCGACTGCTGCAAAGTCAACTCGAACTGATAGGTGGACCATGCGGCCTTCACTGTGTCAAGGTCAACACCCACATCACGTGCCAGTATGCGTTTGGCCTCGTCAGGGTTCTTCTTGATGAGCTGAATTGCTTCGTCCAGCGCACTCAACACAGCAATCGATTTGCGCGTTTGTGCAAGGCGATATTCATTGCTGGCCAACAGGTTGAAGGTTTGGCTATACAACTTCGGAGCATCAACTACTGCCACCTCGTCACCACCAAGGTTCAATGCAATTTGCCCCCAGGGTTCCCACACCGAAATTGCATCCACCTCGCCTTTGGCCAAGGCAGCCGCCAAGGCCTCTGCGCCCATGGGCACCGGTACTGTGGTTTTAGGATCAATGCCGTTGTACAACAAAAACAAATCCATGTAGTAATGGGAAGAGGCCTTTTCCACATAACCAATTCGCTTGCCAGTCAAACCCTTGGTGCCACCTTTCACCGCCGCCTTCCGAACCACGAATTTCATGTCGTCTTTGTTGGTGTTGAAAGTGGTCACCAGGCCAATTGGTTTGCCTTGAAAAACCGCAAACATGAATGGCAGTTCCGAAGACGTGGCCATGTCCACGCGTCCATCGGTCAGTTCTTTCACACACCGGTTGCCACCCAGGCATTCAATCAACACCGGCTCAACCTTGTGCTTTGCAAACAGGTTTTTGTCTTTGGCCACAAAAAATGGCAAAGATAACGGCGATTTGGACACTGCAATGCGTGGCTCACTGGCCCATCCCAAGGAAGACAAGCCCATGAATGCACAAAATATGACGGTGGAGAAACGCGCAACACGCAGGCGACTGAACATGGGGGCTTGAAATCAAAGTGATAACTCACCCACAGTGCGCGTTTTGCAAGGAAGCAATCGAAGAAAAAGGGGGCTTTCGCCCCCTTTTATTGTCACTTTACACTTATTGTCAATTTAACATTTGTAACATGCTCAGTTTGACGCCCTTTGCTGGCGTAACACCTTGGTTTGACCCACTTTGGCCGCCTGAATTTGAGCATCGGTGTAGGGCAAGCGAGCCCAGTTTTTCTGAGAATAAGCCTTGGTGTAATCGTCAAAGTGTGGGTTGGCTGGGTCAGTCGAGAGTGAATAGGTCAACATGGCGTCGGCCTGTGGTTTGCCATTCGCATCCCAGGTCACAGCCTGAATGTAGCTGTTGCCGTACGTAACTTTGTAGCCTTCAGAATTCAGACGGCTGGGTTCTGTACTCACAATCGTAAACGCACCTTCAGGGCTTGTACCCCCGAAAATTGGCGTGGCACTGGCCTGTACTCCAGATTTTTGAATATTGCCCAAAGGCTCGTCCAGCGCAAAACCAGCCGTTTGCACCGCCAAAATCGCATCGGCCAGGGCAGCAGCCGTAAATGGATTGGCAATATTCAGCGTGTTGGGGGTGTTGACCGGATCAACCGCATTGAAGCCATTCGCCCACAAATTGGTCGGCAGTGACAAAGGCACAGGCACATCAAACGGCAAATGCAATTGCGGCACACCCACCGGCAAACCACCTGGGTTGGCAATGGCTCGGCTCCAAAATTCGCGCCACAGGTGCGCACCTTTGCTGTCCAGGTTGGCCTTGCCGTCCCACGCACCCAAAGCAGCGCAGGCGTCGGCTGTTTGCACAGGCATTAAACTGGTACTGAGCAGCACAGGCACTTGGCACAACGCATCGACCACTGATTGCTTGGCCAGCGTCGCCGAGTAAATTTCACTGTTCAGTGCAATTTCTTTCAAGTTATCTTGCGTAAACCGGTTGCCTGGCAAACCATCGGCACCACCCAAACGGCGTTCCGCTTGAAGGGTACACAAGCGGGTGCGCAAAGTTCGCTCCGCATTTTCATCACCAATAATCCGGTCAAATCCAGTCAGTGGCTGACGTGGATTGCTTAACCAATGGCTGTCGTTGCAGTTGGTTACGTAATCGTCACGCTGAAGCGTGGGCAAATTACCTGGGCCAAAAATGCCGGGCGCAGGTGCATCGGGGTCGCTGCCCCACTCGCAGGCCTCGCGAGATCCATTCAGTACGGGCAAGCCTGGTGAAAGTTGGCCCACCACAGTGTTGAAAGGCTCAGCTGCGCAATCGGCAATTTTTTCATCGGTCACATGCGGCACCACAGTCACATCACCATAGTACGCAGGCTTGCCAGGGCCGCTGGCCACGGTATTGACCCAAGGCACACCCAGTTCACTGCCATGTAAACCAATAAATTCTTCCAGCGACTTCGCCATGTTCCACTTGGCAAACTGGTTGATCAGGCGATCATTCTCCACGTTTGCATCCCGCAGGGTAAAAGCCATCAACTGGTTCCAGCCCAGCACCGGTACTCCACTGGCCTCCAATACCAACATGGGCCCGTAGTGGCTGCGGTACATGGTGCGCTGCATGGTCGTAATGCTGCCATCGGGCTGCTTCACTTCAATTTCGGTGGGCAGGGCTATCATGTCGACCATTTCACCTTCGTACATGTACTGGGTCGGATTGGCCGGGTTGATTTGCAACTGGTAAAGCGTAAAGCGGAAAGCCGTTGAAACCGTGTGGCTCCACGCCACGTGCTCATTAAAGCCAATCAACACGGCAGGCACGCCATAAAGGCCCACACCCATGATGTCCATGGCCTTCTCGCCGTTCAACTCCAGAATATTGTGGCTCAGGTACAAGCGCTCGGTGCCCTTCCACGGAAAGTGAGGATTACCGTACACCAGCGATTGACCATTGGCGGTTGCGTCTTTGCCAAAGGCGTACATATTGCTGCCAAAGTGATCCTTGTTCTGCATCGCAGTGAAGGGGTTCGGGTTGGCCTTGAGCAAAGCCACTTGCTCGGCAATACCTGGGCTTTTGGCTTTTTTACCCGCACTGGCCACAGGCAAGCCAGGGGCACCACCGCCCGCGGGCAAGCCGGGCAACACACCCGGAGGTTGGGCATTGCCAATTTCAGTCACAAACACCGAACTGCTGGCCAACACAGCCAGGCGCACAAAGCGGCGATACATGTCGTCTGTCGTAATTGGGGCCAGCCATTCAGCATCGGCACAAGCGGCATGCGCAGGCACCTTGCTGCCGTCGGCTTGCTCGTACTCATGCTCGCCTGCTTTCAGTTCAGCAATGTAGCGGTTTACACCATCTGCATAACCCGTCACCACGTTCTGAAAATCAGGAATGGTTTTGTCGCGCGTGCGCTGCCAGGCATTGCGGGTCACCCCATCGGCGCCCTCTTCTTCAAAGGCAAACAGGCTTTTCCAGAAGAAGTCGCTGGCCACGTTGTTGGCCGTCGAACCATTGGGCTCAATGGTGTAGGTGCCGTCGGGTCCAAAAAAGCGGGAGCGCTCACCGCGAATCGTCAACAGGTCTTCAAGAAACACACACAGGTTATCCTGTGCAAAGGCATAGCCCTGCCCATAACCCAAACTGCCATAGTCCTTGGCACGAATGTGCGGCACGCCATAGGTGGTGCGGGTAATGCTCACGTCGTATTTCAGGTTGGGGTTCTCGTTCGGATTGGTGCGGCCGTCCGTGCCGGCAATCTCGTTGTTGCTGCTGCCCAGGCAACCCGCCAACACCAACAGGGCGACGCTGACCGCGCCTACCCGTAACCCGCGCCGCAACGCGGTCTTGTTCTTCAAGCCTGTAATCACTGCTGTCTCCTCTGCTTTAATTCTGGGCATGCATCGAGGCATGCCATGTGTTAGTAGTACCTCCGTTGATTACATTTGGATTAAAAATCAGGGCTTTACCGACAGGCTTCAGTAAATTGCCTGTGCATGATGCGCTCACCGAAAATTTCCGAAAGCTTGGTGTTAGCACCGATTCAACCCGCACCCGGCTTGCGCGACAATAGTGGTCTTCAGAAGCAACCAAGCAGGCCAAAACACATGCAACCCGCCATGCAACCCTACAAGAACGATCAAACTGTCGCCCACTTCATCAACGGCAACACCGTGAGCATTGCTGGCAGCAAAACAGCCAATGTGTTCAACCCGTCACTGGGCACCGTGGCCCGTCAGGTCGAGCTGGCCGATATCGCCACCGTGAACAAAGCCGTGGAAGCCGCCAAAGCGGCGCTGCCGGCCTGGGCGAACAAGCCGCCTCTGCAGCGCGTGCGCATCATGAACAAATTTCTGGCCTTGATGAACCAACATCGCGACGAACTGGCCGCCATCATCACCGCTGAACATGGCAAGGTTTTTACCGACGCCCAAGGTGAAGTCAGCCGCGGAATCGACATCATTGAATTTGCCTGCGGCATTCCACAGTTATTGAAAGGCGATTACACCGAACAGGTGTCAACCAACATCGACAACTGGACCCTGCGCCAGCCCGTGGGCGTGGTGGCCGGCATCACACCGTTCAACTTTCCCTGCATGGTGCCGTGCTGGATGTTCCCGGTGGCCATTGCCTGCGGCAACACCTTCATTCTGAAGCCCAGCGAACGCGACCCCAGCGCCGGCAATTTCATGGCTCGGCTGTTGAAAGAAGCAGGCCTGCCCGATGGCGTATTCAACGTGGTACACGGCGACAAACTGGCCGTTGAAACCCTGCTGAATCACCCCGATGTGGCCGCACTCAGCTTTGTGGGTTCCACGCCCATTGCGAAGTTCATCTACGAAACTGGCGCCCGCAACGGCAAACGGGTGCAAGCCTTGGGCGGTGCAAAAAACCACCTGCTGGTGATGCCCGATGCCGATTTGAACCAGGTCACCGACGCGCTGATCGGCGCTGCTTATGGCAGCGCTGGCGAGCGCTGCATGGCCATTTCCGTGGCCGTGATGGTGGGCGATGTGGGCGACAAACTGATCCCCAAACTGGCCGCCCGCCTGAAAACCCTGAAGGTGACTGACGGCATGGATCTGTCCGCTGAAATGGGCCCGATTGTCACCGCCGAAGCACTCAAGCGCATTGAAGATTACGTACAGATTGGCGTGGATGAAGGCGCGACATTGGTCGTCGATGGCCGCGGCCAAAAACCGGCTGGTTTCGAAAACGGTTTTTACACCGGCGGCACCTTATTCGACAACGTAAAGCCCAATATGCGCATTTACCTCGAAGAAATTTTCGGGCCTGTGCTCAGCTGCGTGCGCGTGGCCAACTTCACTGAGGGCCTGAACCTGATCAACAGCCACCAATACGGCAATGGCGTAAGCTGCTATACCCGCGACGGCAACGTGGCCCGTGAATTTGGTCGCCAGGTGCAGGTGGGCATGGTGGGCATCAACGTGCCCATTCCTGTGCCCATGGCCTGGCACGGTTTCGGCGGCTGGAAAGCCAGCCTGTTCGGCGACATGCATGCATACGGTGAAGAAGGTGTTCGTTTCTACACACGCCAGAAATCAATCATGCAGCGCTGGCCAGACAGCATCGAGAAGGGCGCGGAATTTGTCATGCCCACCTCGAAATAAACCAATTCGCGTAGACTAGGTTCAACTCAACTTCGGCTGCGCGAATTCTTCCTTGAACACCGAATTCAAAGCGGGCGCACTGGTCGCATTCGGTGGATACGCTCAAGCAATTGTGTACGGCATGCTGGCCTTTGCCCCACTGGGGCAAGCCGGGCTGGCCTACGGCATTTACGCGGGCTTGGCCAGCGCGTTGCTGGGCAGTTTGTTGGGTGCCCTGATCGGGAAAGCGCCTGTTCAATTCGGTGGGCCACGCTCTTCCACCGCCCTTATTGTTGCCGGCTCACTGTTGGGCTTTCTTCAAATTACCGACAAGCACACCGAACTCATGCTGTTGCTGGCGCTTGAAATTGTGCTGGCAGGCCTGTTGATTGCACTGGCTCAACAACAGGGTGTGGGCAAGCTAATGCAGTTTTTGCCTGCCCCGGTGCTTATTGGCATGAACACCACACTGGGCCTTTTCTCGGCCTACAAACTATTGCCTGCCATGCTGGGCTTTGCGGTGTACACCACTGCCCTTCAAGCCGCCAATACCCCGGCCCTGTTTTCTCCCATGGCACTCAGCGTGTCGGCAATCACGGTTGTCGTACTGCTGTACTTCCGCGCCATACGCCCCAACCCCTTGGGGCTGGTGTACGGCCTGGCCTGCGGCTTTACACTGCACGCCCTGTTGCTGTGGGCATGGTCAGGCGCACTGCCCATACAAACCGTGGCGGCCATGCCCAGCCACCCGCTTTTACAAACCGCTCAAACCCAGCCAACGCCAGCCATTCTTGATGGCCTGCAACAAGTGCTTGCCCTGTTATTGAGTACACCCGGCCTGCTTTTACAGGTACTGGTGGGTGCGGCAGTGCTGGCCCTGCTTGTGGTGCTGGAAAGCATGCAGTCGCTGTTGCAAGTGGATCAAACACTGGGGACTCGGCACAACACCCGCCGTGAATTGAACACACTGGCGCTGGCCAATGTGCTGTGCGGCCTTGCGCTGGCCTTGCCCAGCTCCAACTACTTTTCCAGAAGCAACGCAGCGCTGGGTGTCGGCGCGAAAAGCCGCCAAAGCGAAGCCTGGTACGTGGGTTTACTGGGCCTGCTTTTGCTGCTGAGCTGGCCAATTCTGTCCCAATTGCCCCTGCACATTCTTGCCACTGCTGTGGCGGTCAGTTCTCTTTTCCTCATTCAAGGCAGCACACTGGGCTTGCTGAAACGTTTTGCAATGCCCGGCACACGCCGCCAAATGGCACCCACCGAACGCTTTACCGTGTGGGTGGTGCTCAGCATGGTGTTTGTCACCGGCATCAGTAATTTGTTGATTGGCACCCTGGCCGGCGTTCTGTTTGTCGCGGCCTACTTTCTTCAACAACAATCCGGCAGCGGCTTGCGTAGCATTGAATTCAAGCCCGCTGCACGTTCTCGCAGCATGCGCCCGCGCGCCCATCGCCAACAACTGGACAGCGCCTTTGAACACTTGGCCTGGGTGCGCTTTGAGGGCAACCTGTTTTTTGGCAACGCACCCGCCATTGCCATCCGCCTGCAAGATGAATTGGCACCGGCGCAATCGGCTTTACTCGATTTCACCCACCTTCGCTACATTGACGACACCGCTTGCGACTGTCTCGAACGGCTTTTTAAACAAGGCCTGCCTCGAGCCCACACCGTGGCCGTGCTACCCACACACGAACAGGCCACGGGCGGAGTGCCCCTGCTGCGCGGCTGCCTTGCGCGTTTGGGCATTGCCACACAAGGCCACATTGACGACGCTTTTTGGCACATTGAAAACCAGTTGCTGGACCAGACTGCCTATGACAATCTCGCCTGCAGCCCCGAGAGCGCCCTGAAAAACAGCCACCTGTGCGACCACATGAGCCCCGTACAAACACAAGCCTTTTGTGCACACTGGCAAACCACCGCCCTGCCTGCAGGCCAAGCCCTGTTCACCGAAGGCGCTGAGCCTTGCGGCTTGTATGTGTTGCTGCAAGGGCAATTAAGCGCATGGCACCACACCGGGCACAGCAATGAAAGACTCATGCGCTTTTGCCCCGGCAGCATGGTTGGCGAAATGGCACTGATTGACCGCAAAGCACGCTCGGCCACCGTACGCTCAGACACAGCCTGTACTCTGCTATTTTTGCCCACTGCGCAATTTGACCAACTGCTGATGCAGCAACCCGAGTTAAGCCAGATTCTGCAAAACAACCTGGCCCGTGAACTGGCCCTGCGAATACGGCTAGCCAACCAAAGCCTTTCGCTAACCCAGTAGCCTGAAGGCTCTAATAGAGGGTTTCCTCTTTGTGTACAGCCCCGCCTTGCCGTATTTTCTCGGATGTGCACAACCTTGTAACACCCCATGAACAAAGCAGAATTCCAGAAACGCTACGGCAATTCCATTGGCAAACCCAAGCTCAGCTTACTTTTGGGCGAGGCCAAAACCCCGTTTGAAGCCGCCAAACTGGCCGTGGGATGGCGTTTTCTGGCACGCAAAAACGTGGGGCAAGGCCAAACCGTGTTGTTGTTGCCAGGCTTCGGGGCCAGCTCCAGCAGCATGACCTTCATCAAACGCTACCTGAATTCTTTGGGCTACAAGGCCGTTCACTGGTCAGCCGGTTTTAACCACGGCGAAGTGGGCAAACTGCTGCCGCAAGTCATCGCCGACATCAAGGAACATTCCGAGCAGGCGCAGGCACCCATCAAATTGCTGGGCTGGAGTCTGGGTGGCTACCTGGCCCGCGAGGCAGCACGTGAAGTACAACAAAACGTAAGCCGTATTGTCACTATTGGCAGTCCGGTCATTGGCGGGCCCAAATACACCGCCGTGAAAACGCTGTATGACATGCGCGGACTCGATGTCGAGTCCATTGAAAACAGCACCCTGAAGCGCTTTGAGCACCCCATTGTGTGCCCCATCGTTGCGCTGTATTGCAAGAAAGACTCGATCGTAAGCTGGCAGGCCTGCATCGACCGCTTCAGCCCCAATGTTGAACACATCGAGATCGACACGCCCCACCTGGCCATGGGTGTCAGCAAGGAAGTCATGAACCTGCTGCCTTATGCCTTGGGTACACCGCTGAAATAGGCGGGTATTCACCTGTGTCCTCCGGGCTTTTACTGACTTGAAACTTTT
>NZ_DFOZ01000057.1:0-49355 GCF_002377005.1 Limnobacter sp. UBA3528
CTGGCGAGAGATCGGAACCCAAGCTGATTGGGCTAAACAAACTCACCGTCGAGCTTTGCGGTAAAATAAATCCATCGCAGTAAGTACTCACCAAGCAGCACCATGAAACTCAACGCCGATCTTTCCCAACGCGCAGTCGTCAACAGCAACAACGTCGAGTGGGTTGCCTCACCAGCCGCTGGTGTATGGCGCAAACCCCTGGAGCGAGATGGCGATGAAGTGGCGCGTTTAACCTCGATTGTGCGTTACGACCCGGGCTGTGCATTTCCGGAACATGAACACGGCGGTGGCGAGGAATTTTTCGTGCTTGAAGGCACGTTCGAAGATGAGTTTGGTGCCTACCCAGCAGGTACCTTTGTTAAAAACCCGGTGGGCACCAAGCATTCGCCCAAGTCTACCGAGGGTTGCACCATACTCGTGAAGCTGCGCCACATGCGGCCTGAAGATCAAACCCCTGTGGTCATCAATACCAACACAGCAGAATGGCGACAGGGCCTGGTGCCAGGCTTGAAGGTCATGCCGCTGGACAGTTTCGAGACCCGTCACACTGCGCTGGTGAAGTGGGCGCCCGAGACCTATTTCAATATGCATCGCCACATGGGCGGCGAGGAAATTTTCGTGCTTGAAGGTGTGTTTTCAGATGAACATGGCGATTACCCTGCGGGCACCTGGATACGCAGTCCGCATGCCAGTGCACACACACCGTTCAGCAAACCGGGTTGTACCATTCTTGTCCGCACGGGTCATTTGATCGACGCATAACAAATTGGCACTAATTGTGTCAGTTTGGTGACTTGTCTCTTAGAAGGTTTCACCTCATCCCAAGCACGCGCAACTTGGTAACAGTACCAAACCCAATTGGACTGTTGCCATGTCGTATACCACCCGAATTTTCTTTCCTGCGCTTCTTGTTTCACTCCTGGCCGCATGTGGTGGTAGCGACAACAACAGCAATACCCCCACGAGAACAGAAGGGCAGGAAAACCTTCCTGCCCTAAGCGCGGGAAGCGATCAGGAAGCCGCAGAGCGCAGCACCATCGAGTTGCGCGCAACGGTGCAAAACACGGATCAAAATTCTGTGGTGGCTTATGCCTGGTTTCCTGTCAGTGAAGAAACAGTGTTCTTTGGCGATGCGGGTCGCTCCGACGAATCAGTCCTGAATTTGCAGTTACCCCAAGTCAACAACGACACCCCTGTCGAGTTTGTGGTGCAAGCCCAGCTTTCCAATGGCACCGTGCTGGAAGACCAGGTTCAAATCACCATCCAGAACACTTTCGACAACGCTTTGCCCGTGGTCAATACCACGGTGGTGCCAATCCAGACTGACAACAGGTTGATGGCCAGCGCGTGTGATTCCACCGATTCCGACGGTACCATTCAAACTTACCAGTGGCGCAATGAAACACTGAACATTCAATACGAAGAAACAAGCTGCAATTTGAGTGCGCAGCTTCCCGGTTCGCCTGAATCACAAACCTACACCTTGCGGGCCATTGCAATCGACAACGAAGCTGGCCTGGGCTTCAAGCTGTTCAATGTCACTACGCCCAACCGCCCTGCCAATACTGCACCAGTGATTCAAAGCGCCAGCGCATTGCCTGAACCGGTACGTCCCGGTGAAATGTTGAACCTGCAAGTGAACGCAAATGATGCCGACGGCGACACTTTGTTTTATCGCTGGACACAAACAGCAGGTACCATGCTGGCGATCAACAACGCCGACAAGGCAATGGCTCAGGTACAAATTCCAATCGACCTAGCCAATCAAACCCTGAGCTTCCGCATCGAAGTGTCGGACCGGGCCAATTTCCAAACCTCAGTGGACCAGCGCAGCGTGGATGCCAGCGTGCGCAGCAACACCAGCAGCAACGCCGGTCTTCTGGAATGCCTGCAAGACCCCACACGCTTGGGTTGTCCCTTGGCTGGCTTGTTGTCTGCTCCACCAGTTGGTACCCAACAACCCAACAGTGCGCAGTTTTCAGCGGGCCAATGCACACCCTTCTATGGCGGCGGTTTGAATGGGCAAGGCTATACCCACCTGTTGGGTGCCATGCACGAGCACACCGCCTATTCTGACGGGCAAGCCAACACCGATCCGCTTCAGGTGTACCAGCAAACCCGTGAACGCGGCATGGACTTCGTGATGTCCTCGGATCACTCCGACAACCTGGCCATTCCTCTGGCCTTGCCCGACACCGACAATTGCACCGACAACCCTTTGTCTTGTCTCATCTCTGATCCCGACAACCTGCCCAACAGCCTCACCAAGTGGCGCAGTACCTTGAACCAGGCCAATCAGGTGACTGGCGAGTCGCCTGGCCTGTTCACCGCCATGCGGGGGTTTGAATGGACCTCTGACCGCTTCGGGCATGCCAATGTGTACCTGAGCAGAAACAACATCAACGCCAAGCTGGGGCCGGGTTATCTGGTGTCCATGGACCTGTTCTGGCAGTGGTTTGTACTGTCGCCCCAATTGGGCGGTGGTGGTGACGGCATTCTGGTATTCAACCACCCGGGCCGTGAAGACGCCCTGCACAGCGCCCTACTGCAAATTGGCGAGGGCGTGGGGCAAGCCACACGCATGGCTGGTGCGCTGAATGCCTTGAATGTGTTTCAGCAAGGCGACCCAGCCTATGCCTTCAACGACTTCAAATATGTGGCACCTGCCGACTACCGCGTGGTGGGCATTGAGGTGTTTGGCAAAGGCGATGAATACGACACCGATGGCAAGTTTGGCTCTTGGTACGGCCACGCCTTGGACAAGGGTTGGTACGTGGGGCCAGCCGGTTCGGAAGACCACCATGAAACCAACTGGGGCGGTGGCAATTTGCCCAAAACAGTGCTTATATCGCGTGCCAACAATCAAGCCGATATTCGCGAAGCTTTTTTAGCACGCCGCTTTTACACAGTGGCTCAAAATGAAAATGCCCTGCGCATGAACTTTGAAGCCGTTACGCAAGATAACCAGCGTCTGCCCATGGGCTCACGCATTGGTACAAAGGCGAATACGGTTCAGTTTGAATTTAACGTTAGCAGCATCGATCCAATGGACGCCTTGCAGGACATGTCGTTTGAACTGTTCAGTTCGCAGTCAGGCCCGCGCAGCAATCAGGAGCAGCGCTACCTGCCCCTGCAAACCCAGACCGGTAAAAATGGACGATTCACTGTAACCCCGAGCGATGGAAAGAACTGGTACTTCGTGCGCGTCAAACGTGGCGATCGAATTGTGGCGGTGAGCGCACCAATCTGGATATTCAAGGGTAGCGAGCCATTGCCGGAATGTGCTGCGTCATGATTCCTTGATCTGCATCAAGACCAGGCTTTTTCAAGCTGGTTATGATGCAGTGATGAACCCAGACACCGTTTCTCAATCCGAGGGTCTTGCAGCCAGCCAGTTTCGTCGTGCAGACGGCCTGTGGGAGGGCATTGCCCGCGTCAGCGGCATGGACTGTGGTGCCTGCGCGGTAGACATTCAGCATGCTGCAAGACAGGTGTCCGGGTTCAAAGAATTTTCAGTCAATCCGGCCAGTCACCTGGCGCACTGGGTGGCTGTCAACCCGATTGCAATCGACCAGTTGGTCGACAAAACACAACGACTTGGTTATATCCTTGGCCTGCAAAAAGCTGAATCGGGCGCAATTCAGGCACAGCGCAATCGAAGGTCAGCCCGGTCTCGTTTCTTGCGTTTTCTGGTGGCCGCACTGTGCATGATGCAGATCATGATGTACAGCACGCCTGAATATATTTTCGCAGCTGAAGACATCGGCCTGTCCGAGAGCGGCCTGTTGCGCTGGGCGCAGTGGGTGCTTGCCCTGCCCTTGATGTTGTATTGCGCGATCCCTTATTACAAACGTGCTTGGGCCGCCACGGTACAGGGTAGGCTGGTGATGGACCAGCCCATCGTAATCGGTCTCTTGCTTGCCTTTGTTTTAAGCAGCTTGAGCTTGGGCAATATGCAAAGCCATGTGTGGTTCGATTCGATTGCCATGTTGCTGACCTTGTTGCTTCTGGTTCAAATGCTGGTGGACAACCAAACGGCGCACGCCTTGAATCATTTGGCCACGCTCCAGCCCGACATGCCAGTTCAGGTGGATGTGCCCGATGACAATGGTGGCTGGAAAACAATGCCTGTGGCGCTGTTGCGTGCGGGGCAGGTGTATCGCTTGAACAAGTCCCAGGCGGTACCAGTGGATTCCGAATTCAGTCCCGCCCATTCCAACTCAAGCGAAACCCTGTGGGTAGACGAAGCCATGCGCACTGGCGAAGCTGACCCTGTTGCCAAGCACAAAGGTGATCTGGTTCAGGCTGGTAGCCGTCTGTTGAGTGAACAATCTCTTCTGCGTGTTACATCGCATCCAAGTGGTGACAGTCTGTTGTCAATTGGCCAGTTGTTGTTGCAGGCTTTGGCCGCCAAGCCAGGCGATCAAGACAAAGTCGATCGAATTTTGCCCTGGTTTGTATTCGGAGTAATGGTCTGTGCGGCCGGCACAGCGTTGTATTGGGGTGTGGTTCAATCACAAGCTGAACTGGCTGCCAGCGCTACCCTGGCAGTATTGATCGTGACCTGCCCTTGCGCTTTGGCACTGGCTTTGCCTTTGGTTCGGCTGTTTGGCATTCGCCGCCTTGCAGATGCGGGTGTTTTGGTTCGAAATCCCCAGGCTTTGGATACCTTAGCCAAAGTCAATGTGGTGGCCATGGACAAAACCGGTACGTTGGCCACACACAATGCGGTGCAGGTGAGTCAGCAAGCTGTTCTCGGTTATCTCGAAATCACTGATTCCGACAAACTGAACGCCTTGTGCATGTTGGCCAAGCGCTCCGCCCATCCACTTTCAAGGGCGGTCGCAGCCCATCTGTTTCAGCCGCTCAATGTGCAAGGCATAGCGCAGCCTATTCAATGGCTTTATTTTGCAGAATTGCCGGGTGCCGGTTTGGTGGGTGTATGCAAGTTGTTGGATCATTCGGTTGAACTGCGTTTGGGCTCTTCCGAACATTGCGGACTCGGTGGGCGGCATGGCAACACAAGCGAAGTATTTGCAGTGTGTGTGACTGACAATAATCCGGATTCTCGGCAGGTGTTGAAGTTTGCCGTGAATTTACAAACGGATGGCGAGTTGATTGACCAGCTGGCTGTTTTGAATCAACAGGGTTTGAGTTTGAATTTGTTGTCGGGTGATCAAGCCAATGTCGTTGAGCGATGGATGCCCTCGTTGAAGTTTGATTCCCGCATGGGCGGTATGTCCCCGGAAGAAAAGGTCAACTGGATTGCATCGCAACAGGCGAACAACCATTGCGTGGCCATGGTTGGCGATGGGTTGAATGACAGTGGTGCTTTCGCACAAGCCAATGTGTCGTTCGCCGCATCGGGTGCGTCGACTTTAAGCGCAGGGCAAGCTGATTTCTTGATGACCAAGCCCGGCATGGCGGGCTTGGTGTCGGCTGTCAACACCGCGCGAATGGTTGAAACCATTGGTCGTCAAAACCTGTTCTGGGCATTGGCCTACAACGGCGTCGCTGTGCCGGTGGCTACCATGGGTCTGCTAACCCCCTGGATGGCCTCTGTCGGCATGGGCTTGAGCAGCTTACTTGTCTTTATGAATGCCCTGCGCGTGAAACACGGACGATAGCTCATGGACATTCTTTTTTTGCTGATCCCTTTGAGTCTGGTGCTGGTGGCCGTGATCGGCATTGTACTGTTTTGGGCAGTCAACACAGGCCAGTTTGAAGTGTCTTCCAAAGAAGCCAATCAGATTGTTGAAGACGACGACAGTAGCAAAATCACTGACGATTGATTTAGATCAAGGCGGCTTGACTGTCGCAAGCGCACACTGAAACCTCCAAATATTTTCAATTTTCCGGAGGCTTTCGTGGCCCAACAACTTCAAAACGAACACTACAACTACAAAGTAGTTCGGCAGTTCTCAATCGCCGCGATTGTGTGGGGTGTGGTCGGCATGGTGGTCGGCTGCTGGATCGCCGCACAACTGGCCTGGCCTGAACTGGGGCAGGGCATTGAGTGGCTAAGTTATGGCCGCTTGCGCCCGCTGCACACCAATGCAGTTATTTTTGCCTTTGGTGGCTGCGCGCTCTTCGCCACGTCCTACTACGTGGTGCAGCGAACTTGTAATGTGCGTTTGATTTCTGACAAGTTGGCCGCCTTCCATTTCTGGGGGTGGCAGGCTGTGATTGTCGCGGCGGCCATCTCACTGCCTTTGGGTTTCACACAAGGCAAGGAATACGCCGAGCTGGAATGGCCCATCGACATTCTGATCACCTTGACATGGCTCGCCTACACGGCCGTGTTCTTTGGTACCTTGGCCATCCGCAAGGTCAACCACATTTACGTGGCCAACTGGTTCTACGGCGCGTTCATTATTGCGGTAGCGTTGCTGCATGTGGTTAACAGCGCAGCCATTCCTGCAGACTGGATGAAAAGCTATTCCGTGTATGCCGGTGTTCAAGACGCCATGGTGCAGTGGTGGTATGGCCACAATGCCGTGGGCTTCTTCCTGACTGCGGGCTTCCTTGGCATGATGTATTACTTCATTCCAAAGCAAGTGGGCAGGCCTGTTTATTCTTACCGTTTGTCGATTGTTCACTTCTGGGCACTCATCTTCACTTACATGTGGGCAGGTCCCCACCACCTTCACTACACTGCCTTGCCCGACTGGACCCAATCCGTGGGCATGGTGTTCTCTCTGATTCTTCTGGCGCCAAGCTGGGGTGGCATGATCAACGGCATCATGACCTTGAGCGGTGCCTGGCACAAGCTGCGCGACGACCCCATCCTTCGCTTCCTGGTCGTTTCCTTGAGCTTTTATGGCATGAGCACCTTTGAAGGTTCGATGATGTCCATCAAAACCGTGAACCAGCTGAGCCACTACACCGATTGGACGATTGGTCACGTTCACAGCGGCGCTTTGGGCTGGGTGGGTTTCATCTCCATGGGGTCTTTGTACTACCTCTTCCCCCGCCTGTTCGGCAAGGCTGAAATGCACAGCAAATCAGCCATTGAAGTGCACTTCTGGGTCAGCACCATCGGCATCGTGTTGTACATCGCAGCCATGTGGATTGCCGGGGTAATGCAGGGCTTGATGTGGCGGGAATTGAACCCCGATGGCACCTTGGCCTACACCTTTGTTGAAAGCGTGAAAGCATCCTATCCCTACTATGTAGTTCGTTTCCTGGGGGGCGTGTTGTATGTCGGCGGCATGGTTGTGATGGCCTGGAATTGCTGGATGACCGCCAAAGGCGGACAGCGTGTTGAGGCAAAAATACCTGCCTTGCCTGCATACGCTTAAATTGGGGACCATGATGAAATTCAAACACGAAAAAATTGAAACCAATTCCTGGCTCATGCTGGTGCTGGTACTGCTGGTGATCAGCGTGGGTGGTGCAGTTGAAATCGCACCCCTGTTTTTCCAGAAAAGTACCACCCAGCCTGCACCGGGTGTTGTGCCCTACAGCGCACTTCAGCTGGCAGGCCGCGATGTGTACCTGAAAGAAGGTTGTTTTAACTGCCACTCGCAAATGATCCGCCCCTTCCGCGCTGAAACATTGCGCTACGGTCCATTTTCAACTGCTGGTGAATTTGTATACGACCATCCGTTTCAGTGGGGGAGCAAGCGCACCGGGCCCGACCTTGCACGTGTCGGCGGTCGTTATTCCGACGAATGGCATCGCATTCACTTGATCAACCCGCGCGATGTGGTGCCTGAATCAAACATGCCCGGCTATGCGTGGCTGGAAAAGAAAAAACTGAATGGCGAAAAACTGGTTCAACACATGCAGGCGCTTGTGAAAATTGGTGTGCCCTACACCGATGAGCAACTGGCAGCAGCACCTGCTGAAGTGGCTGGAAAAACTGAACTGGATGCATTGGTGGCTTACCTTCAAGGTTTGGGTGTGCGCCAGGCTGTACAGGGGAACTGACATGGACATGCTGAACGATGTGAATTTCTGGCGACAAGCCATCACCGTGGGTGCTTTTGCCTTGTTTCTTGGCATCACCTTCTGGGCTTATAGCCGGAAGCGAAAAACCGAGTTTTCGAAAATCAGCGATTTTGTGGTTCAAGACGACGACAGCACAACGATTGCAGAGAGGTCAAAATGAGCGATTTTTTTTCAACCGTTGTGCCTTGGGTCGTGGCAGTGGTCACAGTCCTCAGTGTGTTGGCATGCGGCGTTGTGTTGTGGGTTCAAGCCAGTAAAAAACTGAAAGTCAGCCTGGACGAGAAAACCAACTCCACTGGCCATGTTTGGGACGAAGACCTGAAAGAATTGAACAACCCAATGCCGCGTTGGTGGATGGGCATGTTCTATCTCAGCGTGGTGTTTGGCTTGGGTTACCTGGCGTACTACCCTGGGTTGGCTGTTTGGGAGGGCGTAAGCCAGTGGACGTCTGCAGAGCAATACAAAGCCGAGCGTGCAAAAATCGAAGCGGCTGCTGCGCCTTTGTATGCTCAATTTTCCGCCATGAGCATGGAAGAAGTGGCGCGTCATTCCGATGCACTAGGCATGGGCCAGCGTCTGTTTCTGAATAACTGTGCGCAGTGTCATGGGTCTGATGCGCGTGGATCGAAGGGCTTTCCGAATCTGGCGGATGCGGATTGGCTGTACGGTGGTGACACAGAAAGTATCCGCGTATCCATCGAAGCAGGCCGCCAGGGCATGATGCCACCCATGATCGACGCAGTGGGTGGTACGCAAGAAGCGCGCGCGGTTGCGCAGTATGTGTTGAGCCTTTCCGGTCGCAGTAACAATTCTGTCTTGGCCCAGTTGGGTCGTGAAACCTTCAAAAACGTGTGTGCAGCCTGTCACGGTGAAGACGGCAAGGGCAACACCGCCATGGGCGCTCCCAATCTGGCAGACCGAATCTGGTTGTACGGCGGAACCGAGAACGCCATTGTAGAGGCGATCGTCAAGGGGCGTGCGGGCAACATGCCTTCACATGCCCACCTGTTGACTCCAGAACAGATTCGCGTGGTGAGCAGCTATGTGTGGCAAATGAGCAATTCGCCCGAACAAGGAAAGTGACCGTGAGCAACCTCAAAGGTGAAGAATGGATCCCCATGTTTCAAGCCGACCAGAAGATTGTTCCGCGGTCGGTGTGGGGTAAGTTCGCACGCTCTCGCTGGGTCATGGTGTGGTTCACGCAGTTGTTGTACTACGGCACAGCATGGCTGGAATACAACGGCCGCCAGGCCTTGCTGTTCGATCTGGACACCCGCCGGTTTTTTCTCGGCCCTTTGGTTTTTTATCCGCAAGATTTCATTTACCTGACGGGCCTGCTGGTGATCTCGGCGCTGAGCCTGTTCTTGTTCACCGCTGTAGCGGGTCGTGTGTGGTGCGGCTATGCCTGCCCACAAACCGTGTACACCGAAATTTTCATGTGGTTTGAACGCAAGATAGAAGGCGACAGGAACGACCGTCTGCGCCGTGCTGCAGGCCCATGGACATTTGACAGGGCTTGGCGGGCTGTCGCGAAGAATTCAGTCTGGATTCTGTTTGCCGCCTGGACCGGGTTTACCTTCGTTGGTTACTTCACACCCATTCGGGAGCTGACTCAGGAACTGCTTACCTTCACTATCCAGCCCTGGGAACTATTCTGGATCGGCTTTTACAGCCTGGCGACATTCGGCAATGCAGGCTTCATGCGCGAGCAGGTGTGCAAATACATGTGTCCGTACGCGCGCTTTCAAAGCGCCATGTTCGACAAAGACACACTGCTGGTGACCTATGACGAAGCCCGTGGCGAACCCCGTGGCAGCCGCAGTAAAAAAGCAGACCCCACCGCGCTTGGTTTGGGTGCG
The DNA here is from genome assembly GCF_002377005.1 of Limnobacter sp. UBA3528. Classification (NCBI taxonomy): domain Bacteria; kingdom Pseudomonadati; phylum Pseudomonadota; class Betaproteobacteria; order Burkholderiales; family Burkholderiaceae; genus Limnobacter; species Limnobacter sp. UBA3528. Next base: position 9,813 of record NZ_DFOZ01000057.1, read on the forward strand.
TGTGTTGATTGCAATCTGTGTGTGCAAGTGTGCCCCACAGGCATCGACATACGCAAAGGTTTGCAATATGAATGCATCGGTTGCGCTGCCTGTGTCGATGTGTGCGACCAGGTCATGGACAAAATGAATTACCCGCGTGGGCTGGTTCGCTACAGCACACAGAACGGGTTGAAAAATGCATGGAGCAAGGCACAAATGTTGCGCCGAGCGTTCCGCCCACGTGTGCTGGTGTACACCGCCGTGGTGTGGCTGCTGATCGCAGGCATGGCTGCAGCAATTGTGGCGCGCGATGATTTAAGGGTTGATGTATTGCGAGATCGCTCTGTCAGTTTTCGCCTTGCCGAAGACGGACTGATTGAGAACGTGTACCGACTCAATCTGATGAATGCCAGCGAGAAAGTCCTTGAAGTTCGAGTCAGCTTGTCAGGTGACAATCCCGATTTCAGGGTGGTTGAAGACGCGCCAATTCGGGTCAAGCCCACTGAAAGTCAATGGGTGGTTTTACATGTTCAGGCAGACCCGGAAGGGGTTGAGTCAGGTTCCAATCCGATTGTGTTCAATATTCAAAGCGCCAGGATTGTGGACGGTATGGTTCAGCCTGCGAGCGCTCAAACTGTCGAAGAAGATGCCGTATTTTTGGCACCCCGTTAAGGAGATATTGCGCCATGAAAAAGAACGACAACGCGATGATGAAACAACCCTGGATGTGGCTGGTTTGGGGTTTGCCTGCCACGGTGGTGTTGGCGGGTTTCGTGACAGCCTGGATCGCAGCGTCTAACCCTGAAGCGATCGTTTCAGAGCCCCACAACAAAGTGGGCTTGACTATTCAGCAAGCCAAGCCTGAGGTGCAAAAGGCTCAGTGAACCTTTCCTGTAGCCAGGTTTTGTAAACCAGCGGAATCCAGAATTGTCAGGTTTTTTTGATCAATCCTGATCAACTCATCTTTCTGCAATTTACTGAAAGTTCGGCTGACCGTTTCAATCTTCATGCCCAGGTAGCTGCCAATTTCTTCTCGGGTCATGCGCAGCACCATCTCGCGGCTCGAGAAACCCCGCGCCTTTTGGCGTTCAGCCAGATTCACCAGAAACGCCGACAAGCGCTGCTCGGCCCGCATGCTACCCAGCAGCAGCATGGCGTTTTGGTCCTTCACAATTTCCCGGCTCATGATGCGGTGAAAGTGCATTTGCAAGGCGTGAAACTCTTGAGCCAATTCATCCAGTCTGGAATAGGGAATTGTGCAAACCTCCGAATCTTCCAGTGCCACTGAATCACACATGTGCTGCCCGGTACCCAAACCATCCAGCCCGAGTAATTCCCCCGTCATCTGAAATCCAATGACCTGGTCACTGCCATCCTGATTGTTCACCAAGGTTTTGAAGGTTCCGGTTTTCACGGCGTACAGGCTAGAGAAGGTCTCTCCCGTTCTGAACAGGTTTTCGCCCCTGCTTACCTTGCGGCGCAGGCTGACCAGGGAATCCAGTCTGTCCAGTTCATCGGTTTTCAATCCAACTGGCATGCACAGCTCTTTCAGATTGCAGTTGGAGCAATTGTGTTTCAGCTCCTGAATGGAGACTGTGCAGGCTTGATTCAGCATGTGCAGGTAGACCACCATGTGTATGAGTATGGGCTCATTTTACTCAAGGCTTGATGCAGATCAAAGCATGCACTGCAACGACCATGCACTATGTTGGTGAATAAACGTCAAACAGGGCGATCAACATGTCGGCAATCATCTTTCCGTTCAACACACAGCACAGTGTTCTTGCCTCACCGGCGACTCCACTTGCGCTGAATGATTTGCTGGCTAGTTACGATGTTCCAGGGCCTCGCTACACCAGTTACCCGACGATTGACCAGTGCACCGAATCGGTAGGCTCCATTGAATTTGAAGACGCCTTGCGCAGCCGTTGTCTGGGTGGCTTGCGACGCCCTTTGTCGCTGTATGTCCACGTGCCATTTTGTGAATCGGTGTGCTACTACTGTGCCTGCAACAAAGTGGTGACCAAGAAACACGATCGTGTGGCCCATTACCTGAATTGCATTGAACGTGAGGCCATGTTGATTGCGCGCATGGGTACAGGCAACCTGACCCCGGTCACCCAGTTTCACATGGGCGGTGGCACGCCGACGTTTTTGAATGATCAGGAACTGCTGGGTCTGGTTCAGGGTTTGAAAATGGTGTTTCCATTCGCAGCAAATGCAGAAATGTCGATCGAGGTTGACCCTCGCACCGTGGACGAAGTTCGTCTGCTAAGCTTGCGCGGCATTGGTTTCAATCGCATCAGTTTTGGTGTTCAGGATTTCGACCCACAGGTACAGAAGGCTGTACACCGTGAACAAAGCTTTGAATCGGTTGATACTTTGGTGAAAGCTGCACGCCGTTTCGGCTTCGAATCCATCAATGTGGATTTGATCTACGGCCTGCCCAAACAAAACCCGGGAAGCTTTGCGAAAACGCTGGATCAATTGATCAGCCTGTCACCAGACCGTGTTGCCTTGTATGGCTATGCCCACATGCCAGAGCGCTTCAAACCACAACGCCGCATTCATGATGCGGATTTACCGAATGCCGCAGGTCGTGTGGCACTGTTGGCCCAGGCCATTGAACGCATGCAGACAGCGGGTTACGACTACATTGGCATGGATCATTTCGCCAAACCCCAAGACCCCCTGGCGGTGGCCAAGCGGCAAGGCAGGTTGCACCGCAACTTTCAGGGCTACACCACACAGCCCGATGCAGATTTGATTGGCCTTGGTGTGAGCGCGATCAGCAAAGTGGGCTCTGTCATGGTACAAAATACCCGTGAACTGAACGAGTATGAAGACTCTCTTTCACGGGGTCATTTGGCCATGTTCAGAGGGCATGAATGCAATCGCGATGACCTGATCCGCTACAGCGTCATCATGGGTCTGTTGTGCCAGGGCAGTGTGCGGTTTGCAGACTTTACACTTTGGCACTGGATTGAATTCGACACCTACTTTGCGGATGAACTCAAAAGGCTTCATGACTTCATGGCGCAAGGTCTTGTTGAACTGACTGCAGAGGGCATTCAAGTCACCGCCTTGGGCTGGTTTTTTATTCGACCCATCGCCATGGTGTTTGATCGCTATTTTCATCAACGAACCACAGGTCAAAGCAAGGTGCTCTAATTGATCAGCGTTTCATTGCTTGCTTCTGCATTCGCGCTTGGCCTGCTGGCCATGCCGCACTGTGTTTCCATGTGTGCTTGCCAGTTTGCGGCGCCCTGGTTACGCAAGCCACTCTATTTTCAAGCAGGGCGCTTTCTTGCCTATACCGCGGGTGGTGCGCTGGCTGGTGGAATTTCTTCTGGCGTATTGGGTATGGCTTCAAATGGCATTCAGGTTTTTCAGGCTTTGAACTGGATGCTGATGTCCGTGCTCGCATTCTCGGCCGTGTTGCTATTGTGGCGCGGCCAATCGCTGGGCGTGCTGGTTCAAGAGCGAATCCAATTGCCGCCCGCCCTGCAGCGCAAGCTGGGCGCTGTGCAGCAGGTCAGTCCTGTCGCATCATTCAAAGCCGGTTTGCTGTGGCTGCTCATGCCCTGTGGCGTGTTGTGGGCGGGTTTCATGCTGGCTTACATTGCCGGCAGCCCGTTGCAGGGTGCCTTGATCATGGCGGTGTTTGCACTCACCAGCGGTGCCGGTTTGCAGTTGGTCAGCAGCCTTCGGCAAGCCCTGTCAGGTCGCGTGGGTGACGCACTCATGCTTCGTGCCAGTGGCTTGATTATTCTGCTTGGCTTGGGTGTTATGTTGGGAAGGCAGGCCGGTTTCATCTCCAGCCCGGTGTGGATGGAAAGCATGGGCTTTTGCCTGTGACTGAACGCAGCGCTTTAAAACTCCTCAGCCCACTTCCTGAATTGCCCCAGCGAGTTTTTGAACAGATGGTCGATGTCAGCCAAATGTTCATCTACAAATTCGCGCACCATTGAACTGGTACTGGCAGGTTCCACCCGCAAGTGGGCCTCGCACTGGCCGTCGGCGTTGCTTACGCGCATGTTCAGCTTGTGTGCAATGCGCAGCATGGCCTCATTGTCCATCAGCGTGTAAATAAACAGCATTTCAATGCCTTCATTGCGTGCTCTGCGCAAAGCCCTTTGAAACAGCAGCGTACCCAGGCCATGCCCGCGCATATTGGCATCCAGCGACAGCCCCAGTTCTGCGCCCTTTGGCGCTGTGCTGTCTTTGGGCTGGTTCAGTTCGGCCAAATGCACCACGCCCAGCAACACATCGTCACGCCCGAAAATGCCAAACACTGAATCCCGCTCAAAATCAATGCTGCCGGTGTACTTCGCAATTGCGGCATCCCCCAGCGCATAACTAAAGCGCAAACGGCGGTCAGTCTCATCCAGGGCCAGCAAGTGTGCAAGAATTAAAGGGCGGTGTGAATCATCCAGCTCCACAATAGGAACTTTGGACAGGCCCAGAATGGACGCAGCCCTGCGCCCCAAGACGCTGGGAATATCAAACCATTCAATGGGCTCTGACGACATGATGAACTCGACTGCAAAATTGTGAAAAATCGGAAATATGCTTACATGATCCACCAACAAGAAAGCAAGCCGCAACCCAACACCCCGCAAGTTGGAGTACCTCTTCAAATTCGCGAATTGGGTTTGGTGGACTATTTGCCCACCTGGGAGGCCATGCGAAATTTCACAGACGCCCGCTCAGAGCAGGATAGCGACGAGATCTGGATTTGTGAACACCCCGCAGTATTCACTTTGGGCCTTGCCGGCGACCCTGCGCACATGTTGCAACGCAGCAACATACCCTTGGTGAACACCGATCGAGGTGGGCAAATCACCTACCACGGCCCTGGGCAAATTGTGATTTATCCACTTCTGGACCTTCGCCGCTTCGGTTTAAAGGTGCGCGAGTACGTCCAATTGCTTGAGCAAAGCATTATCGACGCCCTGGTACAGGTGGGTGTGGCGGATGCCCAACGCAAGCCAAACGCCCCTGGCGTGTACACCATGCACCATGGCAGCCTGGCTAAAATTGCCGCCTTGGGCATCAAGATCCGCAAGGGGTGTAGTTATCACGGTCTGTCGCTGAATGTAGCCATGGATTTAAAGCCCTTTCTGCACATTAACCCTTGTGGTTACGCGGGTTTGGAAACAGTGGACTTGGCCGCGATTGGTGTTAAAATTTCACAAGCTGAGATGCAAATGCATCTGATGAAATACCTGATTCAACACCTTGAAGCTGCGCGATCCGCGGTGGCAAAGTAAACACATGGCCCACATCACCCAACGGCCAGGGAGCAAAAAACGTGTCCGAGATCAATGAAAAGTCCGCTGTGGCCAAAGAACTGAGCGCAGTCAGCGATCCGACCGTCAAGCAAAAAGCGGCTGCAAAAACCGCCCGAATTCCCATCAAGATTGTGCCTGTTGAGCAGTTGAAAAAACCCAGCTGGATCCGGGTGAAAGCCGGTTCACCGTCTACCCGTTTCTACGAAATCAAAGAAATTCTGCGCGAGCACAAACTGCACACCGTGTGCGAGGAAGCCTCTTGCCCCAACATTGGTGAGTGCTTTGGCAAAGGCACCGCCACCTTCATGATCATGGGCGACAAGTGCACACGCCGTTGCCCCTTCTGCGATGTGGGCCATGGCCGCCCTGATCCGCTGGACGAAAACGAACCCCTGAATTTGGCAAAAACCATTGCTGCCCTGCGTTTGAACTACGTGGTAATTACCAGCGTAGACCGTGACGACCTGCGCGATGGTGGCGCTGGTCACTTTGTGGCCTGTATTGAAAAAACCCGTGAATTGTCGCCCAACACCAAAATTGAAATTTTGGTGCCCGACTTCCGTGGCCGCCTGGACCGTGCCTTGGGTATTTTGAATGCAGCCCCGCCCGACGTGATGAACCACAACCTGGAAACCACCGAGCGCCTGTACAAAGAAGCCCGACCCGGCTCAGACTACAAACACTCGCTGAAACTGCTGCAAGAATTCAAGAAAGCCCACCCCAACACGCCCACCAAAAGCGGCATCATGGTGGGGCTTGGCGAAACAGATGAAGAAATTTTGCAAGTGATGCGCGACATGCGCGAGCACCAAGTGGACATGATCACGATTGGTCAATACCTGGCACCTTCTGGACACCACCTGCCGGTGCGCCGCTATGTGCACCCCGATGTGTTCAAAATGTTTGAAGAGAAAGCCTACGAAATGGGCTTTACGCACGCAGCCGTTGGGGCAATGGTTCGCAGCTCATACCATGCAGATGAACAAGCGCATGGTTTGGTCTAACACACCGCTCGCCGTGCCTGCGTTTTAAAATTCGCTTCAATTCAATTCGGTGAATGTCGGCCTGCACCCGTTTCAGGTGCCGAATGAACGCATAACGAGCCAGGGTGCCCAAAGCAAAAGCGCCGCCCACCGCGAACACGGTGAATATCAGCAGGTACAGAAAAATTTCTGTGCCTTCTATGGCGTGCAGCACGGTACTCAAAATGTAAATTGAGTCCAGAAAAACAATGGTCATCAAACCCAAAGTGATCGATACACTGATCTGTTTGGCTTGTCGCTTGGCCAGCAACTGAGCTTCCAGTTTGTCAATTTCGGCCTCACTCACCGTACACCCCACCACCTGAATATTGCCAATCTCCGCGCCTCGTTGCGCGGACTCGCATTGTCAGGCGTCTTGCAATTTCAGTCCATAGAGGGTTTGCTGCGATGCATCAGTAAAAGCACCAAGAACGTGATTATCTGAGCATATTTGTCACGTAAACGGTGTACCTATTCACCTGCTTTTTGTTCAGTTAATTGCGAAACTGCCCGGCGCTGATAAATTCTCCGAAGCGTTCACACCACACAACAGCCGCGCTGTAATTTTGCAAATCAATATTTGGCGGAAGGTCGAGAATGAATCCGCCGAAGGTTTTTACAGAACCCACTTGCAGGGATTGGCTTTTGATCTCCAAAAAACCCGCTTCGTCTTCCACAAATTTTGGTACCAGGTACAAGTAATAATCGGGCCCCGGTGAAAGCTCACCTTCGAACACGGCCTGGCTTGCAGACAAGGTTAAGCGGCCTTCTCCCCAATGTAAAAAGTCGCTACCTTTCAAATCGCGTTTGAATTCTGTCGAGAACAGCGCCCCGCTTTGCGACGCCGTAATGGCTTCAGCGCCCGGGCTTTCAGGCTCTACAAGAATGGGGAGTAAATAAATACCCAGCGCAACACCAACAATTAGCGCGCCAGCGTGGGTAATCAAGAGGAGAAGTTTTTTCATGGTGTTTCGAGCCGTCAGGGTGTGAACTTCTCAGTTCGCTCCCTGGGCTCAAAACGTTGCACGCGCTGTTGAATAATTCTGGCTTACAGTTCCCGCTTGTCGGCACACTCGCCCAGGCTGCCATCGAGCCGGCAACGAATACGCTTCAAAATTTTCATCATTTCAGGGTCGTAGAATCCCTCAGCAGTCATCTGGATTCTTGATTCCCGCATCAGCACATCGTACTTGGCGCGGTCGCCCTCGGGAATATCCAGCCAGGCTGCGGCAGGTACACCTTTTTCAGAGGTGTCCACCAAGGCAATGGCACGGTCAAACTGCTTTTGAATCCACTCGCGCGACTTTTGCCCGTAACCTTCGGGAAACTTGTCTTTGCGAATCAGAATATTCGCGGTTAGCTGCACCAGTGGAAAGCGATAAATGCCACCTTTGGTTCCAATGCCTTTGTACAGTTCCAGCGGTTGGTAAGCGATTGCAGGTGCGGCAATAATGTCCACCTGCCCATTGTTGAACTTCGTACCGAAGTTGATCACTTCACTTGATACTGGCTGCGCACCCAGTTGCTGCACCATTTTTGCTTGCGACTTGTCATAGTCCAGCACCGCAATTTTTTTGCCCGCTGCTTTTTCAACTGAATTAATGGCCCTGTCGTTTACCATCACATACGCTGCGCCAATCGGCAAAATGCCGGCCACTTCAAACAGGCCCGAAGTCATTTTGTCATTCAGCTTTGGGCTGCTCATGAGGTCGATCACCGTGCGCAGGTGCTTGTAAGTGGGCACCGCGCCAATGGAATCGATACTGCCCACAAACTTGTTGAATTGCCTGCCACGCAAAGTTGAAATGGCTGCCGCATCGCATTTGCCGGTTTTGAAATCTTCGGCTGCAAGGCGTTCATCCACATACGCTTCCAGCTCAATATTGGCACCCCAGGCCTTGGCGGCCACTGCGTAGTCTTTCGCCTGTGCAAAGGCAGGGCCGCTGCGCCCGGCGATGTCAAAAATACACATCTTGGTGGTTGCTGCGTTGGCTTGAAGGGGTGCAACCAGGCTTGCGCCCAGCAATACGAGTGCTGCAGCTTTGATGGTGTTCATGTCGTCTCCGGTAATTTTGGGCTTTTTTTGTAATGTTTCAGCCCTTTGGGAGATTTCATTCTACAGAAGAATTAATCCACCGCATCTAATGAGAACCAAGCTGCAGCCAGTCGATCAATGCAACTACCATTGGCGCACGGGCTAATTCCTTCGAGTGCATGAATTGGCGATCCAGCTTTTCCTTGATCAGCCTGAATTAAGCCGAATCCGTAGTGGTCCTGAAAGTTCAAGTGCTCGTAGTTACGCGGCTGCTCTGTTACCACCACTAGAAACTGATTTTCACCGGCAGGGCCTGCAGCTTGAATGGGTTCATTATTCGGAGGTAATTGCAGGGGCTTATTGGCTCCTATCGACAATACCGGTACACGTGCATTTGGAAGTAATTGAATCAGCGACTTGTCGCTACCACGAACATACACTGCCACGAAACCTGACTCTTGGGACTGAATTTGAAAACGCAACAAGTCCACACCAATTTTAAGCACGGTTTGTTCAATTTCGATATTCAGTGCGCTGTCGGCTCTGTCGATTACAGCTTGAAACGACGCATCCAAGTTGTTGGTCAGCTCTGGACTGATTGGTATTGGTTCAGCCGAGGCCCCATCTGTTTGAACAACAGTTGTTTTCGTGGTGTCAGCTTTTTCCTCCATGAGTTGAACATTTGGGTCAAAGTTGAATGTCGCAACTAGAGCCGTAACTGCAATCGTAGCAACAATCACTGGGCCCCAAAGCTTCATCGGCCTTATTAAGTGAGATCGTTTTGGACGTGTTTCCGGTTGGGGGTGGTGCAACAAAGCCGGCCACTTGTGATGCAGAGGACTCAGGCCTAAACTGCGCACCCTGATAATGTTGCATTAGGGACTTCCTGTGTAGCCACCACAGGGAGTCTGCCGCATACTTCGGTTTGACATTTTTAACCGAATTGGAGCAAGTACATGAAAACCAAACCGATGTTGTCTGCCGACGACGTTCAAGCAATTTTGACAGCTGCCCGCGCGGAAGCCGAAGCCAACAGCTGGGCTGTAACCATTGCCGTGGCAGACGACGGCGGACACTTGCTGGGTCTGATCCGCCTGGACGGCGCACCACCCATGAGCGCACACATTGGCCCTTCCAAGGCCAAGTCTGCGGCCATGGCCCGCAAAGACACCAAAATTCTTGAAGACGTGATCAACAACGGCCGCACTGCCTTTGTAACCGCTCCTTACGTAGACGGCCTGCTGGAAGGCGGCGTAACCATTGTGGTCGATGGCCAGGTGGTGGGCGCTGTGGGTGTTTCTGGCGTTAAATCAGATCAAGATGCGCAAGTGGCTCGCGCCGGTATTGCAGCACTGAAGCTGTAATAGTTGCTATTTGAGCTCTTCAGAAAACCCCGGGCATTGGCCTCGGGGTTTTTTTATGTCCGTACGCTCGTCTAAAATGGAACGGTAATTACCGATTCTGGAGCGCTATGAGCTATCAACCTAATCCGGTTCCCAATCAGGAGGAGTCCAACCGCACCATCGTTTTGGTGGCGTACGTGTTGGGCGCTGTGGGTATATTCACGGCCTTTATTCCAATCCTGATCGCTCTCATTATTTGTTACGTGAAGCGGGGTGAAGCAACCGGCACCATTTATTACAGCCATTACGACTGGCTTATTTCAACCTTCTGGATCGGCATGTTCTGGTTCGTGGTGGCCATGGTCACCATGGTGTTTGGCGTGGGCTTTATTGTTTACGGCGTTTTAAGTGTGTGGTTGCTTTACCGCTTCGTGAAGGGTTTGCTCCGTTTTAGCGAAAGGAAAGCGGTTGTTTAATCAAGCTGGGGTTGTATTGGGCCGGCTTGCTGGCGTTTGCTTGCTGGTGTTGTTGCAGGCCTGTGCTGGTTTGCAAGAGGGTGATGCTGACGCTGTGGTGCTTGAAGACGGCACCGTTTTTACCGGCTTTGAAACAGAAAAACCTGCCGTGCAAAAAGCTTTGTTGGCCCAGTTTCGCGAGTGGCGCGGCACACCTTATAAATTGGGAGGCAATTCAAAAGCGGGCATCGATTGTTCAGCCTTTGTTCAACAAACCTTGTCGACTCATTTCGACATTACTGCGCCGCGCAGCACTACCCAACAAGTCAATATGGGTGCAGAAGTCGACCGCGATTCGATGCAGGTGGGCGACCTTGTATTTTTCCGAACGGGCTACACCACCAAGCATGTTGGCTTTTACTTGGGCGATGGCAAGTTTCTGCACGCATCAACCAAGGTAGGTGTCACCATCAGCAGGCTAGATGATTTGTATTGGCGCAAAACTTTCTGGAAGGTGCGCAGGGTGATGTGAATTACTCAGCAAATTCATTATTTGCACGCAAAAGGCCTGATGTAAACCGTACATACTGTTTGTCACAGAACAGGTCAAAGACCACCAACAGCGATCGAATATTATCCTACTTGAATAAAACATATTGTTATACTAAAATAGGATTCTTAAGTGATGGAGGTAACTATGCTTCAAACTCTTCGCAGAGCCGGGGGCTCGCTCGTGATGACCGTGCCCAAGGCGTTTATTGAGCAGAATGGTTTGGGCGAGGGTTCTCAGGTGGAATTGCATCTTCTGGGCAAGACAATGACAGTTGAAGCACCGACCCGTCCACGTTACAAACTGGCTGATCTCATGGCTGAAATGCCGGAAGGGTTGCCGCTTGCCGAAGGCTGGGATGAAATGCCCTCGATTGGGTTGGAGAACGGCTAATGGCGTATATGCCAAACCGCGGCGATATCGTGCACCTTGATTTCGATCCGTCATCTGGTCGAGAGATGAAAGGCCCACATTTTGGCCTTGTTCTAAGCGGAAAAGTATTTAATCAGCAGGGTTTGGCGATGATTTGCCCAATTTCTCAAGGGGCTGCTGCTGCCGCTCGGACTTACGGGACGGTCGTCACTTTGATGGGTGCTGGCATCGACACTCAGGGCGCAGTGCATTGCCATCAATTGAAATCACTAGACTGGCGATCGCGGAATGTGCGTCTTAAAGAAACGGTTCCGCAGTACATCGTAGACGAGGCCTTGGCCAGAATCGAGGCCATCCTATTTGAATGACGCTCACCAAAGCTTTTTAAATTTTAGTCATTCGTGTCTTATTCAAAAAAACCCGCCAAACTTCGGCGGGTTTTTTTTATTACTAAATACAACGCCGGTTTATCGCTGCTGGGCCAGTGCCTCAATGCGCTGCTCAATGGGTGGGTGGCTGCTGAACAAGGCCATCACGCCGCCCTTGCCTGAAATACCTGATGCAGCCATGTTCGAAGGCAGTTCACCCGCCTGCATGCCACCCAAACGCTTCAGGGCGGAAATCATGGGTTGCTTGTTGCCCATCAACCATGCGGCACCCGAGTCGGCGCGGAATTCACGCTGACGCGAGAAATACATCACGATGATGGAAGCCAAAATACCCAGCGTAATTTCCATCACGATGACCGTGATGAAGTAACCCATGCCCGTGCCGCTCGATTCGGAATCGTCTTTGCGCAAAAACTGATCCACCATAAAGCCCACCACGCGGGCCAGGAAAAACACGAAGGTGTTCACCACGCCTTGAATCAGCGTGAGCGTGACCATGTCGCCGTTGGCAATGTGCGCCACCTCGTGCGCCAATACGGCTTCGGCTTCTTCGCGGCTCATGCTTTGCAGCAAGCCGGTGCTAACCGCCACCAGTGAATTGCTTTTGCTGGGGCCGGTGGCAAATGCGTTGGGTGCACCTTCGTAAATGGCCACTTCCGGCATGGCAATACCGGCTTTGTCGGCAAAGCGCTGCACGGTGCCAACCAACCACTGCTCGGTGGGGTTGCGCGGTGTTTCAATCACCTGTGCGCCGGTGCTCCACTTGGCTACTTTTTTGCTGATCAACAGGCTGATGAATGAACCACCAAAGCCCAGTACAGCACTGAATGCCAGCAGCATGGTCAGGTTAAGCTGACCCCCGGCCATGAACTGGTTCAAGCCCAGCACATGCACGGTTATGCCCAGTACCACCATGATGGCGACGTTGGTGGCTAAAAATAAAACAATGCGTTTCATGATGCGTGTTGTCCTTTCAACAATTGCAAGGGGGTCACCTGGTGAAGGGTGTGTTTCAGTTGGCGGCGAACAGCACGTGCTGCTGATTCAACCGCTTTGTCAATTGCGCTAAGCCAATGCGGCCCGGCGCTGTCTACGATCAATGGGGCTTCTTGCCCATCGATACGAATTTCAATTACACAGTTGCGCTGGTCGGCCTGCTGTGCAGAATGCCGGTCCAGCTTCACGGTGATGTTTTTAATCTGGGTCGAAAGTCGATTGATGGCCGAGCGCACACGGCGTAGTACGTACCTGCGCAGGGTTTCATCGATCTCGGGATGCCGAGCCACAATTTCAGTTTTCATGGGTGCGTCCTCCTTTCGGGGAAATAGACAGTTGAAGTGTACGCCGGTTCAATGTAAGAATAAATGGAACAATTGCTTAGTAAATATTCGAATAAATCGAAGGGTTAATGAAACTTACCGACTTGAACTTTCACCACCTGCGCTATTTCTGGATGGTGGCCAACACGGGTAGCCTGACTGCGGCGGCCGAGCGACTTGGGCTGCGCGCGCAAACGCTTTCCAGCCAAATTACCCAGTTGGAACAAACCTTGGGGCGGGCTTTGTTTCAGCCGGTGGGGCGGGGTTTGGGGTTGACCGAGGCCGGGCGAATTGCCCTTCGCTATGCCGATCAAATTTTTCAGTTGGGCGAGCAAATGGCTGAAAGCCTGGGCGATGAACAACTGGATTACACACTGCGCTTGTCGGTGGGCATTGCCGATGCGCTGCCCAAAACCGTGTCGTTTCACATGATTGAGCCAATTTTAGGCATGCAGCGGCCTGTGCGGCTGGTGTGCCACGAGGGCAGGTTCGAGGCGCTTTGTTCTGAGTTGGTACAACACAGCGTCGACGTGGTGTTGGCCGAGCGCCCCGGTGGCCAGGGTACGGCACACCTGCAGGTGGCCAAACTTCTAACCTATCCGGTGCGAATTTTTGCGAGCCCCAACTTGAAACAAAAGTACGAGAAGAACTTTCCGCACAGCCTGCAACACGCACCTTTCCTGATGCCATCGCGCAACAACGTGTTGCGACTGAAGCTTGAACACTGGCTTGAAAGCGTGGGTGTTGAAGTAACCGTGGTGGGTGAATTTGACGACCTGGCCTTGCTGGAAACTTTTGGCCGGGCGGGTTTGGGTTTGTTTGCGGTGCCCGCCCTGCTGATCGAAGACGTGGTGCGCGACCACACTGTGGTGCACATGGGCGATGCACAAGGCGTGGTTGAAGATTTTTTTGCATTCACACACCCGCGCAACTTGAGCCACCCGGCCTTGAAGTTGCTGTTTGGCCAAGGCACCAATACAAACCCGAATCGCCCCGATTAATCGCTTGCAGTACACTGCGACCTTCCCTGTCACTTACCCGTACGGTTTTCTATGTTCTTGCGCATTGTTGCGGTTATTTTTCCAGTGTTTGCGGTAGTGGCCCTTGGGTATTGGTACGGGCGGGTGAAAAACCCCGACATGAAGTTTGCCAATCAGCTGAACATGGAAATTTTTGTGCCGGCGCTGGTGTTCTCGGCCTTGGCCAGCAAGTCGTTTGAAATTGAGTCGTATTGGCTGCTGGCTGTGGGCGGTGCCATTGTGGTGTTGGGCTCGGGTTTGCTGGCTTGGCCAATTGGCCGTTTGTTGGGCATTGAAAGCCGAATTTTCGTGCCCCCCATGATGTTCAACAACTCTGGCAATATGGGTTTGCCGCTGGCCATTCTCGCTTTTGGCGAGGAAGCCTTGCCCGCTGCGGTAATGTTGTTTTTGGTGGGCAACACGCTGCACTACTCGCTGGGCACCTGGATGATGAGTCCCAATGCCCGTATTTTAATGTTGTGGAAAGAGCCTGTAATTGCCGCGTCGATTGCAGGTTTGCTGGTCAGCGTACTGAAAATTGAAGTGTGGGCGCCCCTGTATTTTGCGATCGACATGGTGGGCGATGTGTCCATTCCATTGCTGTTGTTTTCGTTGGGGGTTCGCTTAACCCAAGCCGACTTTTCGGATGTGAAGCTGGGTGTGATTGGTGGCGTACTGTGCCCTTTGACTGGCCTTATATTCGCGGCGCTGTGCGTGTGGCTGCTGCCCCTAAGCCCCGAACACACGGCGATGCTGATTGTGTTCGGTGCCCTGCCGCCGGCGGTGCTCAGTTTTGTGTTTGCTGAAAAATACGGCCTTCAGCCCCAGCGAGTGGCTTCACTGGTGATGATGGGGAACCTGATGAGTCTGATCTTCGTGCCGATGGCCTTGTATTGGGTACTGTGACCCGTTGCCCGGGCTGGGCATGCTAACCCACACCCGTTCAGTTTTGGGCAGTCGCAGGGTGGCATTGGCCAGCAAGTCGGGGTATTGGGCCAGGTCGATGACCAGCCTTTCTTTGCGGGGGTCATTGTAAACATGGCCCAGCGTGGGCCCAGTGCGCATGCCCAAGGCCGTGAATTCTGGTGTTTTCATCCACAGGCCCAGTGGCAGCATTTCCATGGTGTTGTAAATTTCGCCAATTTTATTGGTAGGCAATGTGCCCACATGCACTTGTACGTAAGGCCCCAGTGGCGAACGCAGTACGGTTTTAATGGCGCGCAACTCGGTGCTTAATTGCAGTGGGGGTAGTGCGCTGCCCAGGGCAATCCGTATGGTGTTCCCTTGTAGCTTTACGGCGGCTTCATCAATTTTTATAAAGCTGCCAAGTTTCAAACCTGCGTAATCAATCAGTGGCATTACTGATACACCAAACATGCGCACTTCTGCGGGCGTGAATTCAAGGTGCTGCTGGTCGTTGGAAATAAGCAGTGGGCCGCTGAGTTTGGCAGGCAACCAGAACAATGGAATGCCAAAAATTTCAGGCTTTACCTGCAGGGAAAGCTGCAAGTGAGGCTCGCCAATGCTGGTGTTGACTTTGCGAATCGGGCTGCCTTCGAAGTTGAACAAGGCTTTGTTCATCAGCGTGTTCAATGCTGTTTCGCCCAGTGAAATTTCCCCCACATGCACGGTTTGTGCAGCTGTGGGTAGTTGGCCAAGGTCTGTTGAATCGGTGCTGGCCAACAGCTTTTCAACGCGCAGCTCGATCCCTTCCCTCGACAACAGCGTGGCATGGTGTACAGCCAGGGTTACGGCCTCTTGCCTGGTGTTCATTGCTTCAAGCTGGGCAATTGCAGCTTCGCCTGTGTTGAGCAAAGCCATTTCAGCTGGGTTCAGCAAACCTTCCTGAGCGCTCATCCACAGGGCGCCGTCGGTGCGAAGCTGAACGGTGCTGGTGTTGATCAGGCTGTTAAGATCGTGCAGGGCAATGGGCAAACTGCCATTGCTGATTCCGGTGACCAAAGTGGGTTGGCCCGCCAGCACCATGCCTGCGGCACGCAATTCACCACCGTGGGTGTACACAAAATTGACTGGGCAATCGGCTTTGCAAAAAAAGAGGGGTGCTGGGTTGGCCTTGCCCAACAAAACAATCACTTCACCTTGCCCCAACTGCACGTCGTTCAGTTCAAAAGAAAGTTTGGGGGCGGGCACCACTTGATCAAGCCGAAGCACCATGGCTTGGCCTTGCAAAGCGACAGCTTTGGACTTCATGTCGATCAGCGATTGCAACTGAATATTAGTGGCCAGCAAGGCTTTGTACAGGGGAACACCAGCCACTTTCAGGGTGCGCGGGGTGAGGGTAATTTCCCCTGCATTGGCCACGGTGGGTGTGCCTTCCATGGTGAATGGAATCCACAGGCCCAACCTTTTGATGTCGCCGGTAATCAGTATGCCGTCGGTTTGCGTAGTGACTTGCTTGATTCTCAACGGTGCTTCGCTGGCCTCAAGCTCGGCTTGCACAAGTGCCTGCAACACGTTGTCGGCAATTCGAAGTTGTGCATGTTCTACGTTCACTTGGTAGGCCGCCAGGTTTTCGAGTGAAACAGGGGTGTTGGGCTGTGTGGCAGCAACTGTGCCGTGTAAGGTTTGAATATCAAACTGGATGTTGTTGGCCAAAGCCAACCGGCTGTTGCGCACCTGCACCAAAGCCTGTTCAGTGGGCTGCCAGGTGTTGGGAAGCGCAATACGCCAGTCCTGAACTTTCTCCAGGTTATTGGCCCACGCGCTGGGGGCTGTGCACACGGTGAATACAGCCAATGCGAGGGTTGCCAACAGGCGTGCTTGACGCTTCATCACGGTCGCTTAGAGTGAATTTGGGGTGAAGTGTAGCCGGATGTGACTGTTTTTAATGGAATTGCTGTTCTAGGTGTTGTTATTTGGGTGTATAGCCCCATACCTCGTTCAAGCGGTTTTCGCGGCCACAGGTGGTTTTGTAATACCGATACCGCAAGGGGTTTTTGCGGTAAAAATCTTGGTGATATTCTTCGGCCACGTAGAAGGTGTGGGCGGCCTCAACCGTGGTGTAAACGGTTTTGAATTTTCCGGTGCCCAACAGTTGTTCTTTGCTTTGTTTGGCCTCGCGGTGCTGCTGCTCATTCAGGTAAAAAATGGCCGACCGGTATTGTTCGCCTACATCGCAAAATTGCCGGTTTTCAACGGTGGGGTCAATATTGGTCCAAAAGGCTTTCAACAGGTTGCCGTAGCTGATTTGCTGAGGGTCGTATTGCACCCGCACCACTTCTACATGGCCAGTGTTGCCCTGGCTGACCTGCTCGTAGGTGGGGGAGGAAGTGCGTCCGCCTGTGTAACCCGACTCAACCGATTTCACGCCTCTGATTTTCTCGAATACTTCTTCCATGCACCAAAAGCAGCCGCCTGCGAATATGGCCTGCTCCAGTTTTTGGGCGTGTGCCTGGGGTAAAAGGCCTGAAATCCCCAACAACAAAGTTGCAGTGTTACGCGACCAAACCACCCAAGCCATGCAAGTACTCCTTGTGCAACATTCAAACTGATTGTGGTGCCAACCACGGTTTTGCTTTCAATCAGACTGGCTTTTTGAAATAATGTTCACCCTTTGCCAGAAAAATCAGTGAAATCATGAGTTTGTTGCCACACGAGTTGGAATTGCTAGCCCCCGCACGCGACGTTGAAATTGGTCGCCAGGCGATTCTGCACGGTGCAGACGCGGTTTATCTGGGCGGGCCGGTGTTTGGTGCACGGGCCAATGCGGCCAATTCGGTGGCCGATATTGCGAAGCTGGTGGAATTTGCCCACCGCTACCACGCGCGTATTTTTACGACCATTAACACCATTCTTCACGATGCCGAGCTGGAAGAAGCCCGCAAGCTGGTGTGGCAGTTGTATGACGCAGGCGTGGACGCGCTGATTATTCAGGACATGGGTTTGCTTGAAATGGATTTGCCACCCATTCAACTGCATGCCAGCACGCAGTGTGACATTCGCACCGTTGAGAAAGCGAAGTTCTTGGCAGACAGCGGCTTTTCGCAGTTGGTGCTTGCGCGTGAATTGACTGTTGACGAAATTACGGCAGTGCATGCGGCGGTGGGCGACAGCGCCACCATTGAGTATTTCATTCACGGTGCGTTGTGCGTGGCGTTTTCGGGGCAGTGTTATATCAGCCATGCTGAGACAGGTCGCAGTGCCAACCGTGGCGATTGTTCGCAGGCTTGCCGCTTGCCTTACACCTTGACTGACCAAAGTGGCGCTGTGGTGGCCTTTGACAAGCATTTGCTGTCGATGAAGGACAACAACCAAAGCGGCAACCTGGAACATTTGATTGACGCGGGTGTGCGTTCTTTCAAGATTGAAGGCCGCTACAAAGACATGGCCTATGTGAAAAACATCACGGCCCACTACCGTATTTTGCTGGACGAGATCATGGAGCAGCGTGGTGAGTTCACCCGCGCTTCCAGCGGCAACACCCGCCATTATTTCAGGCCCGACCCCGACCGCAACTTTCACCGTGGCTCAACCGATTACTTTGCCAGCGGCCGGAAAATTGACATTGGTGCATTTGATTCACCTAAGTTCATTGGCCAACCCATTGGCCATGTGGTGGCTGTAAACGACAAAAGCATTGACATACAAACCAGCGACGAACTGAACAACGGCGATGGCTTGAACTTCATGCGTAAGCGGGAAGTGGTGGGTTTGCATGTGAACCGCGCAGAGAAGTTGCACAACAAGGGAGAAGGACAAGCGGTGTACCGCGTGTTTCCCAAAGACCCAATCAACAGCTACGGTGGCCTGAAAGCGGGCTTGCCCATGCACCGCAACCGCGACCACGCCTGGGACATGGCGCTGACCAAGGAAAGTGCCGAACGCCGAATTGGCTTGTGGCTAACGCTGACCGAGAGGATGGAAGGCAATGTGTTGAAGGGCTTGCAACTGAGCCTGACCGATGAAGATGGCATTGCCACCACCACGCAGCTTGAAATGAATCTGGAAATGGCCAAGCAGGCCGACACGGCAGTTGAAAGCATTAAAACCCACTTGGCCAAGTTGGGCGGCACTGATTATTCCGCTTTGGGGCTGAACGTACACCTAAGCCAGCCCTGGTTTGTGCCTGCCAGTGCCTTGAATGGCATGCGCAGAGAAGCAATTGAGGCTTTGAATGCAGCCCGCGTGGCTGCCTGGCAACGCCCGGCTCGCAAAGAGCCAGTGCAGCCTTATGTGGACTACCCGGAAAAGTCGCTGAGCTTTCTGGCCAATGTTTACAACGACAAAGCGCGTGAATTTTACAAAAAACATGGTGTGCAGATGATTGCCGCCGCGTATGAGGCTCATGAGGAAGCTGGTGAGGTTCCTGTCATGATCACCAAGCATTGTCTGCGATTTTCTTTTAATTTGTGCCCAAAACAGGCTAAAGGTGTAAAAGGCGTTCAGGGGCAGGTGAAGGCTGAGCCCATGGTCTTGGTCAATGGTGATCAAAAGTACACCCTGAAATTCGATTGCAAACCCTGCGAAATGCACATCATGGGTAAAATGCGCAAAGACATTTTCAACAGCCCACCCCCGTCGGTGGTGCCAATTACTTTCATGAAGCGCAAGCCGGCGTAAGCTTTTAGCCACGTTTCCGTGCCGTGATATTCGATTTCACGGGTACGTCAAATTTTTGTCATTTTTTTGTCATAATTCTTGGATACCCTTGCAGGTCTGCGTGAAACTTTCTGCTGGATTAACTATTTACCAATATGTCTGACACCTCGACGATCAAGGTCCCGACCAAACGGGGCGACGCCATATTCGGCTTGTTGACCAGCGGCGCATCTGTTTTCACCTTGCTGATGCTGGGTGGAATCATTGCCTCTCTTGTGTATGCCTCGTGGCCTACCATCACCGCCTTTGGTTTTGATTTCCTGTTCACCGCGAACTGGGATCCCCCCATCGACGAATACGGCGCACTGGTGCCGATTTACGGCACTTTGGTCACCTCATTTATCGCCCTGATCATCGCTGTGCCAATCAGCTTCGGTATTGCGCTGTTCCTCACAGAATTGTCCCCAGTTTGGCTGCGCCGCCCGCTGGGCACCGCGATCGAGCTGTTGGCGGCAGTGCCGTCAATCGTGTATGGCATGTGGGGTTTGTTGGTGTTTGCGCCAATTTTCGCCAAATACGTGCAGGCACCCCTGAATGCGACCGTCGGCGAAATCCCGGTGATCGGCGCCTTGTTTTCCGGCCCGCCCATTGGTATTGGTCTGCTGACCGCCGGTGTTGTGCTGGCCATCATGATCATTCCCTACATTGCAGCCGTGATGCGCGATGTGTTTGAAGTAACCCCAGTGATGCTGAAAGAGGCTGGTTATGGCATGGGTTGTACCACTTGGGAAGTGGTGTGGAAAATTGTATTGCCGCACACCAAAGTGGGTGTGATCGGCGGCATTATGCTGGGCCTTGGCCGCGCCTTGGGCGAAACCATGGCGGTGACCTTCGTGATTGGTAATACCAACTACCTGAATGACATTTCGCTGTTCTCTCCCGGTAACAGCATTACCTCCGCACTGGCGAACGAATTTGCGGAAGCCGACGCTGGTCTGCACACCTCGGCCTTGATGGAGTTGGGCTTGGTGTTGTTTGTGATCACATTCTTCGTTTTGGTGGCCTCGAAGTTGTTGCTGGCCAAATTGTCGAGCAACGGGAGATAAACCATGAGCAGCATTTATTCTGACCAGACCAATGCTCCAAAAGTGAGCGCTGTAACCACAGTGGCCACCGATGAAAAGATGCGCGTCAAGATGCAGGCCAAGCGAAAGCTGGTTAACACTGCCGCACTGACACTGTCTTTGGCAGCGATGGCTTTTGGCCTGTTCTGGTTGATCTGGATTTTGTACACCACGGTAACGCTAGGTATCAGTGGCTTGTCTGCCCAGTTGTTTACTGAAATGACGCCTCCCCCCAATGCTGAAGGCGGTGGTTTGGCCAACGCGATCATGGGTACCTTACTGATGGTTGGGTTCGCCACCTTGTTTGCGACACCTTTGGGCATTCTTGCGGGTGTTCACCTGGCCGAGTCCAGGAAAGACAACAAATTGGCCATATCCGTGCGTTTCTTCAACGACATTTTGCTGTCAGCCCCTTCCATTGTGATTGGTCTGTTTGTGTACGCTGTCATGGTTCGACCCATGGGACATTTTTCAGCCTGGGCCGGTGTTGTAGCCTTGGGCTTGATTCAAATTCCAATCGTGATTCGAACCACCGAGAATATGTTACGCCTGGTGCCCGATGCCCTGCGCGAAGCCGCTTTCGCCTTGGGAACACCCAAGTGGAAAATGGTGATGGCCATTACCGTGAAGGCCAGCTATGCAGGTATTTTG
This sequence comes from Limnobacter sp. UBA3528, assembly GCF_002377005.1. Lineage (NCBI taxonomy): Bacteria > Pseudomonadati > Pseudomonadota > Betaproteobacteria > Burkholderiales > Burkholderiaceae > Limnobacter > Limnobacter sp. UBA3528. Next base: position 30,924 of record NZ_DFOZ01000057.1, read on the forward strand.
ACCGGCATTTTGCTGGGCGTTGCACGCATTGCCGGTGAAACCGCTCCCCTGTTGTTCACGGCGCTGTCGAACCAGTTCTGGAACAGCGACATGATGAAGCCCATGGCGAACCTGCCTGTGATCATTTTCAACTTTGCACTGAGCCCGTTCACGAACTGGCAAGAGCTTGCGTGGGCAGGTGTATTCCTGATCACCGCCGGTGTGTTGGTGTTGAACATCATCGCGCGTTCGCTGCTGAAGAACTCGAAATAACTGACCTTTGAAGGCCCAGACCATGTCTACGATTGACGTTGAAGAAAAGATCAAACTTGAAGTGAAGAACCTGAACTTCTATTACGGTTCATTCCATGCGCTGAAGTCGGTCAATTTGAGTATTCCGGAAAAGAAAGTCACTGCTTTCATCGGACCTTCTGGCTGCGGCAAGTCGACCTTGCTGCGCGTATTCAACAAGATGTTTGCCCTGTATCCCGAGCAGCGTGCCGAGGGTCAAATCTTGATGGACGGTGAAGATTTACTGACCAGCAAGAAAGACATTGCCTTGATTCGCTCCAAAATTGGCATGGTGTTTCAAAAGCCAACGCCGTTCCCGATGTCGATTTATGAAAACATCGCTTTCGGTGTTCGCTTGTTCGAGAAGTTGTCCAAAGGCGAAATGGAAGAGCGTGTTGAGTGGGCGCTGACCAAGGCTGCACTGTGGAAGGAAGTCAAGGACAAATTGCACCAGAGCGGCAACGGTTTGTCGGGTGGTCAGCAACAGCGTTTGTGTATTGCACGCGGCATTGCGATCAAGCCCGAAATTTTGTTGCTTGATGAACCTTGTTCAGCACTGGACCCGATTTCTACAGCCAGTATTGAAGAGCTGATCACCGAGTTGAAAGAAGATTACACCGTGGTGATCGTGACCCACAACATGCAGCAGGCCGCACGTGTTTCCGATTACACCGCCTACATGTACCTGGGCGAGTTGATTGAGTTTGGTGTAACCGATCAGATTTTCCTGAAACCCAAGAAGCAGGAAACCGAGAACTACATCACAGGTCGATTTGGCTGATGAGCTGTTAAGTAATTGAGTTGATTGAAAAAAACCACATTTGGGCAGCCGAGTGTGGTTTTTTGACATTTATGTTAATGCCTTATATCTGTCATGATTCTGAAACATTTGTAAGGCACTATGACCGTACTTTAATAAGTGAGGTGAAAAATGTTCAACATCAAAACAATCGCTACAGCGATTTCCGCAGGTGCCCTGGCCCTGAGCATGACTTCCGTGAACGCCGCTGAAATTACTGGTGCTGGCGCTTCTTTCCCCGCTCCTGTGTATTCCAAGTGGGCTGATGCTTACAACAAGGAAACAGGCAACAAGGTGAACTACCAGTCCATCGGTTCCGGTGGTGGTATCAAGCAGATTTCCGCAAAAACTGTAGATTTCGGTGCTTCCGACATGCCTTTGAAGCCTGAAGACCTGAAAGAAAAAGGTTTGATGCAGTTCCCAACCGTGATCGGCGGTGTTGTACCCGTGGTGAACCTGCAGGGCGTGGCCCCAGGCCAGATGAAGTTGTCTGCTGAAGTATTGGCCAACATCTACTTGAACAAGATCACCAAGTGGAACGACAAGGCGATTGTTGCTTTGAACCCAGGTGTGAACCTGCCCGACCAAGACATCAGCGTGATTCGTCGTGCCGATGGTTCAGGCACAACATTCATTTTCACCAACTACCTGAGCAAGGTAAGCGCTGACTGGAAGAGCACCGTTGGTGAAGGTACAGCCGTGAAGTGGCCAGTAGGTTTGGGTGGCAAGGGCAACGAAGGTGTTTCAGCTTTCGTACAGCGCGTACCCGGCTCTATTGGTTACGTTGAGTATGCTTACGCCAAGCAGAACAAGTTGACACATACCCAGTTGAACAACGCTGAAGGTGCATTTGTTCAGCCTTCTGAAGAGTCATTCAAGGCAGCTGCTGCTGGTGCTTCTTGGTCTAACAGCTTCTACGAAATCCTGACTCAGCAACCTGGCAAGGCCGCATGGCCAATCACTGGTGCGACTTTCATTCTGTTCCACACAGAACAGGCTGACGCAGCCAAGGCTTCTGAAGTGCTGAAGTTCTTCAACTGGGCCTACGCAAAGGGCGACAAGCTGAGCTCTGACCTGGACTACGTTCCACTGCCAGACGAAACAGTGAAGAAGATTGAAGCCGCCTGGAAGACAGTAAAAGCGACTGACGGCAAAGCAATCTCAATGAAGTAAATTTCAACTTCGGTTGATTTGAGAAAGGCCCCGGTTTAAACAACCGGGGCCTTTTTCTATTGTGGTTCCAATTTAATTCGTCGGCAAAGTTGGGATTGAGTACTTGCAGATACAAGGTTACGATACGTTGCAATAAATGCATTTGTTGTAATGTTCGGTTTTGTGAGCGCCCCAATGACTTTGCCCGATTATGAACAGTGGACCCTGCTGATGTATGTGGTCGCCATTCCTTATTTTTTTGCGGCCATGGCCATTGAAGGCTGGGCCATGCGAAACAAGCCCCAAGGTTTTTACGCCGGGTATGAATTGAAGGACTCCTTGTGTTCGATTGCCATGGGTGCCCTGAAGCTGGTGACCATGGGGCTAAGCGTATTTTGGGCTTACCCCATTATGTTGTGGCTGTTTGAATACCGGGTGGTGAGCTGGGACATTTCAACCTGGTGGTTTGTGCCCCTGCTGTTGGTGGCCGATGATTTTTGTTACTACTGGTATCACCGCGTGGCCCACCGCTGTGCCGCGTTTTGGGCCGAGCATTCTAACCACCACACCAGTGAGCGTTACAACCTGAGCACTGCCTTGCGCCAATCGGTGTTGGGTCCTTTCTACACCTTTATTTTCTGGTTGCCATTGCCCCTGCTGGGTATGGACCCCTTGGTGTTGACCTTTGCGCACACCGTGAATCTGCTGTATCAGTACTGGATACACACCGAAACATTCGAGGTACACGGCTGGTTTGAGAAAGTGTTCCAATTTATACAAGAAAAATCAAAGTTAAAGAGAGTGATGTTTGCATAAGATCGTTGCTGGGTAACGTTCGGAGCACATTGACGTTCTTGTGTTTTTACTCCTTTCGTGGGGCTTAGGGTAAAAAGCGCTCAATCCGATTGAAATTAGGTATAGTTTTTACCCCAAATTCGCGATGACTTTAAAAAAGTTGAGACAGTTGCCCTACTCATGTTTGTAGTCCGTTCTAGATCTGTAGCAGATTTCTGTTCTTCTGTTTATTGGATCGGTGTAGTTTACACGGCGAGGGCAATTCCGGTTTGCGACATCTTTGCTTGTTTTGGTCAAGTGGCAAGTCCATGACAATGAGGCTATTTTCTTAATGTGCAGACAATTCAAATTAAGCAGCGCCTTCAGGATATGCTTTAGATCTTGGGTCACGCAGTAATTCCACGATATCTATTTTGAGAGCAACTGCGAGTTTTTCGATGTTGTCCAGTGAGGGATTGCGGGCCCCTCTTTCTAAATGTGCAACGAATGTGTGGTGCAAGTCAGCCTCGATCGCCAAAGCATGTTGGCTTAAACCGTGGAATGCTCTCCATTTTTTTAAATTCAATGCGAGTCTTTCGCGTGCACATACAGTGGACGACAGATTCTGTTGAGGAATTTTATGCATCCCACATCTTTTCTGTTTCGCTCTTTTAAGTCAGCCGCTTTTAAGTCAGAATATTGGGAGTTCAACTTCCTCGATTTAATAATGCGAAAAACACTTGCAGTAAATAAGCACATTAATTTTTCAGTCGATGACGACGAAGTTTGGTGGCTCGAGGTTCCTTCGAAAGGTCTCACCATAATGTTTTCTGTTGATATGAGAGATCAAGGCATTTTGTTTGATCACAACGATGATCAGATCGTACTTTCAGGCAGGTCAACTTTTGCTGTCTTCGCTGAGACTACGCTAGACAAGGCTCGTAAATTGCTAAAAATGACCGGTGGCGCCTTCGAAGAGCAACCCAAAATCACGGAAGAAATGCTTAAGACGTATTCGGTAGAAATTGAAAATGGTCGAGCCTGGATGGGTTTTGAAAATTCCAAGACGAGGAATAAATGAAAAATCTATCCGGAATCGGTCGCTCGAGGGAGGATGTCGAAATAGGCATAGACAAACAAGTTCGAAGTGGACTTGTAACAAGCGAAGATGTAAAGATGCTGGTTTTGTCGCACGGCGGGCTCACAACCCCGCGTGACGTTGCAAGCAGAACTGGGTTCACCCCGAACCGTATTCGGTCCCTGATTTCACGCTGGGAACAAGATCGACTTATATTTATTCTCCGCTTCAAAGGTCGAATCTATATCGCAGAATATGCACTCAGTATTTCTGATGGAGCTATTAAACCTATACCAGCCATTAAGTTTGTGATTAATAGCCTTACCGCTAATATGGGGAGCTGGCAGATGGCTTTTTGGTTCATGTGCGGATCAAATTTCCTTAAAGGTAAGACTCCAGAGCAGTGCTTGAAACGAAATCCTAAACTTGTAATTGCTGCCGCGAAGTTTGAACTAGAAGGCGTGATGCACGGTTAACTTCAAATTGGTCATCCAGAAAATTGTGTATAAGAAGAGGTTGTCATATTAGTACCAAGTCAAGTTTTCTGTAGCAAACTCAAACTCAAACTTATCGCTTGCCACGAGAAGCTGAACTTAATTCAGGAGTTTTCCACCGATGAATTCGCGCCAGTTCGGCATCCTGCGTAACGCACTTAAAATATACGGCTCTAAGCGCAGGGCTGAAGTCTGGCTGAGACGGCCTTTTGAAATATTTGAAGGAAAAAATGCGCTTCAAATGATCGAAACCGAGGATGGGTGCGAAATGGTACCCGAGATTCACCGGGTTTGGGAGAAGAACATGAGGGTTTACGGCGCTGATAAAGTCTGGCGTCAGCTTCACCGCGAAGAACAAGCCGTGGCACGTTGCACGGTTGAGCGGCTGATGCGACGACTTGGTATTCAAGGCGCAAGGCGCGGCAAGTCGATGCGTACCACTGTGCCCGATACGTCGGCGCCATGCCCACTGGACCACGTTAATCGGCAGTTCAAGGCCGACCGTCCCAATCAGCTGTGGGTGTCGGATTTCACCTACGTGTCGACCTGGCAAGGGTGGTTGTATGTGGCGTTTGTGATTGACGTGTTTGCACGGCGCATTGTCGGCTGGCGGGTCAGCAGCTCAATGCACACAGATTTCGTTCTGGATGCACTGGAGCAGGCGTTGTATGACCGTCAGCCGCAGCAAACTGGCAGCCTGGTCCACCACAGCGACAGGGGTTCTCAATACGTCTCTATTCGCTACACAGAGAGACTGGCTGAGGCAGGAATTGAGCCCTCAGTGGGCAGTCGTGGAGACAGCTATGACAACGCCTTGGCAGAAACCATTAACGGCTTATACAAGGCCGAGGTGATTCACCGTCGAGGGCCCTGGAAAACCAAAGCGTCGGTCGAACTGGCTACGCTGGAATGGGTATCGTGGTTTAACCATCATCGCCTGCTGGCTCCCATCGGGTATATTCCACCGGCGGAGGCTGAAGAAAACTATTACCGGCAGCTGACTGAAAAGGTCGCCGTCGAGGTCTAACTTAAACCAACCGGCCTCCACGAAAACCGGGGCGCTTCAACTACCCAATCGCCCCAAGCGCTGGAAACGTCCTCAGTAACCAGATAGCAAAACGCACCAACTGTCCACTTGCCACAGCAATACCCATCAGCACCAGAATCCCGCCGGTGATTATTTGAAGGTAACGACCCGTTCGACGCAATGACCCTATGCGACGCATAAACGGCGTCATGAAGTACGCGGAAAGCAGGAACGGCACACCTAACCCCAGTGCATAGACCCCCAAAAGCAGTACGCCCTGCCCAAGACTCTCAGAGGTGGCGCCGAGTATGAGAATACCGCCAAGCACGGGACCAATACACGGCGTCCAACCGAAGCCGAATGCCATGCCAAGCACGGTCGCCGACCAGGGCTTACCGCCGCCGCCCTGCGGTTCAAAGCGGTAGTAACGTTGCATCCAAAGCGGGGCACGTATAACGCCCATAACCATCAGGCCAGCGACGACAATAACGCCGCCCGCAGCAATATTCAGCTCGTAGCGATACGATAAAAACAAACGCCCAATTACAGTGATGCTGGCCCCTAAAATCAGAAACACCATGGAGAAGCCAGCAACGAAACACGCACTAAGGCCCAATGCTCGCCAGCGAGCCACACGTGCTTCGATATGAGAGGCACTGGACTGAACCGAATCGCCCGCAATATAGGAGAGGTAACCTGGCACGAGCGGTAAAACACAGGGCGATAGGAAGGAAGCAATACCGGCGAAAAACGCCGTTAATAGCCCAATGACAGTTAATTCAAGCATCGCATCATCCCCAGTTGGTAGTCTGCTTTATTCTTATCTCGCATCACTTTGAATCCCGAATAGAGGCGTGCAGCAGTGCGCCATCAATCAAGGCTTCAACTTGCGGGCCATCCCAGGCAGCGGGCCCCATTGCCCGGCCAATCTCACGGCCCTCTCGATCAATCAATAGCGTTGTTGGCACGCCCGGCGCACGCAGCGTGTCTGAAACCCTTGTCGTCGGGTCAACGTAATGCTTTAACGTTAGAATGCCAAAATCCTGATAGAACGGTTTGATCAAATCAGGATCCCGATCAATCGACAGGGCAACGACTTCAAAGTCTGGGCCGCCACGCTTGGCATTTAACCGGTCCAACGATGGCATCTCCTCCCGACACGGGGGGCACCAGGTCGCCCAGACATTAAGCAATATGATACGGCCTTCAAAATCGGCCAAAGTCACGGTCTTGCCCGTCGCATCCTGGAAGGAGATCAAAGGCAGTTCGCGTGGCGTATGCCAGCGCATGAATCGCTGCCCCCCTATGTCCACCGCAACATTAAGTACTCCACCTAGGAGATTTTTCGAGGCATTGTTACGTTGGTACAAAAACAAAGCGGTCGCGATGGCGATCACGCTGATTAACGCCACTGCTGCCCAAACACTTATCTTAAAAGAGTTCTTCCTTGTTAACGTTCAGCATCCATCAGTTCTTGGGGTTTGCCGTTTCGACTTGTTCTCGGCGAGCTCGCTCTATGCTGTCTGCGACAGCCCGCGCGGCGTCCGAGTCAGGCGGAAGCAGGTCGAATAACTGTTGCCAATAGTCAATCGCTACCGGATAGTCTTGGCGCTCAAGCGCTGCGGCGCCCGCCAAAGTCAGGGCGAATGGCTCCCGGGGATTGAGCGATAGTGCGCGCTCCAGCAATTGCGTCGGCTCCCCTTTAAAGCCAGCTTGATTGCTTCTGGCGAGTGTTTCAGCATATTCGGATAGCGCCAAAGGATCTGTCTGGATGACGGTCGCCGCTTTGGCAAAGGCTGCAGCCGCATCTTCATACTTTTCAAAATAGCGATAAGAGCGCGCCAGCATGAGCCAACCAGGCGCGTCATCAGGATTGCGCGCCAGCCTCGCAGCGAGCGAATCCACCATGGCTTGCACATCGGCTTGTGTCATAGCGGGAGCACTTTGCGCTGGCGGTGGCGTAATGGCTGCGGGGTTCCCTATCGCCAGATAGGTAAGCGTTGCTGCCACGGGCAAGACGATGGCCAGCGCTATCGCTGCTTGCTTGCTGCTATGGCGCCGTACTCCAGTATTCTGAGCGGGTGTCGCTTCGTCAAGCACTCGTCGTTGCAGCTCTTGTTGGGCCGCTGCATGATCATGCAAAGACAAAATGCCGTTGGCGCGATCCTGCTCGATCTCAAGCAATTGGTCGCGCAGTACCGCCGCATTGACGGCGTGATGCTCGACGCCAGCGTCCAGCTTGGGTCCGCGCCACAGAACAAATACTAGCCACCAGGTAACACTAGCAGCAAGTAATGCGGCAATTAGGATAAAAATCAAATTCATGGTTATGTTCCGTTGTCCGTGGTTTGCGCTAGCAGCGCCTGCGCCCTCTTGCGCTCATCGTCGCTTAACAATGCGTCAGCCACACTGCTTTTGCGGCGACGCAATGTTGTCGCCAGAACGAGCAGTCCAAAGGACAGCAGCAACATGGGGCCAAACCATAGCAATAGCGTGGTGGCTTTTAATGGCGTGCGATAGAGTACGAAATCACCATAACGATCAACCATATAGGTTCTAATCTCGGCATCGCTTTTGCCCGCTTGTATCTGCTCGCGTATCTGCTGACGCAAATCCACGGCCAAGTCGGCGCGCGAGGCCGCGATTGATTCGTTCTGGCACACCAGGCAGCGCAGCTCGCCAGCAATATCCAACATGCGCTTTTGCGCCGCGCCGTTATCCGCCCACGATGGCAAGGCGATGACCAAGCACAATAATGTCAGCCACCAACGTTTCATTGCTCAAGCTCCCGTATCAGCGGTAGTATCGTGTCGCGTACCGCACTATCGGTTACTGCACCGATGTGCTTGTAACGAATGAAGCCGTCCTTATCGATAACAAAGGTCTCGGGCACGCCATAAACGCCATAGTCGATGCCCACGCGCCCTTGCGTATCGGATACGGACAACACATACCCATTGCCATGGCGTTCCAACCACGAAATGGCTTCCCCGCGTATATCCTTGTAGTTAAGGCCGACAATGGGTACTCCATGTGTTTTTGCCAACGCCGTAATCACGGGATGCTCTTCAAGGCAGGCATAACACCAGGAGGCCCACACATTCAGCAGCCACACTTTGCCCTTCATGGCGTCGGGAGAAAAGGTCTGCTCGGGCGTGTGCAACTGCGGCAAGGTAAAGCTAGGTGCCTGTTTGTTAATAAAAGGCGAAGGGACTTCGCTAGGTTTAAGAGTCAAACCGAAACCCAGGAAGCCAACCAGTACGACAAAACCGACCAGGGGCCATATAAAGCGACTCATGCTGTAGCTCCTACTGCAGCCAAGGCAGTTTTTCGTTCGCGACGCTTAAGACGATAACGACGATCACTGATGGCTAACAGCCCACCCAACGCCATCAAGATGCACCCAATCCAGATCCAATCAACGAATGGTTTGTAGTAAACACGCACGCTCCAGGCGCCGTCGGCGAGCGGCTCACCCAAGGCGACGTACACGTGACGCAATCCGTTGGCGTCAATGGCTGCTTCTGTCATGGGCATTTCCGAGGAGATGTAGCTACGTTTTTCGGGATGAAGCAAACGTAAGATCCGGCCATCGCGTGACAGCTCGATGTCACCGATTTCTGCAACATAATTAGGTCCCTGTGCTTTATTGACGCCTAGAAACTTCAAGTCATAGCCCCCTGTGCTTACCGTGCTACCGGGCGTCATACGAACGTCCTGTTCAGTTTCATAGCCCATGACGAGCGTCACTCCCGCTACGAACACAGCAATGCCTAAGTGGGCCAGATGCATGCCTAGCCAGCTAAGCGGTTGGGCTCGCAGCCCTGTGCGCGTAGCCCGCATACGGTCAACGATGCCCTTAACCACCGCAGTGGCAATCCACGTGGCCAGTGCCAGACCTAACGCCACCAGCGCCGACCAACGCCCCAGCATGAACGGTGCGCCAACACCGACCACAAGCGCCACTACAGCCGGAACATGTAGGTGTTTTATCAGAGCGCTTATCTTGGCTGACTTCCAGTTAGCCACCGGACCTACCGCCATGAGAAGCAGCGCCGGCACCATCAGCGGTATGAAAACGGCATTAAAGTATGGCGGCCCCACGGAAAGTTTGCCTAACCCGAGCGCATCAATGAAAAGTGGATATAGCGTTCCGAGGATCACGGCACCTGCTGCTACGGCCAACAATACGTTATTCACCAGCAAAAGAGATTCACGCGATATCAGTTCAAACCGTCCGCCCATGCCCACCTTGGGTGCGCGCAGCGCAAATAAAAGCAAGGATGAGCCCACCACCACGGCGAATAACATCAAAATGAACACGCCGCGGCGCGGATCGGTGGCAAAGGCGTGTACCGAAGTCAATACGCCTGACCGTACGAGAAAAGCCCCCAGCAATGAAAGCGAGAACGTACTGATGGCAAGCAGCACCGTCCAGTTTTTAAAACTGGCACGCTTTTCAGTTACCGCCAGGGAGTGAATTAATGCGGTACCCACCAGCCACGGAATAAAAGAGGAGTTTTCTACCGGATCCCAGAACCACCAGCCGCCCCAACCCAGTTCGTAATAGGCCCACCAGCTCCCCAAGGCGATACCCAAGGTCAGGAACAACCACGCTGCCGTCGCCCAAGGCCGGGACCAACGGGCCCACGTCGAGTCGAGCTGCCCTGCCAGCAGTGCGGCAATGGCGAATGCAAATGCTACCGAAAATCCGACATAGCCCATGTACAGCAGCGGCGGATGAAATATCAGCCCAATGTCTTGCAATAGCGGATTCAGGTCCATACCGTCCAAGGGTGCCGGTACCAGGCGCTCGAACGGGTTAGAGGTAAGCAGCACAAAGAGCAGGAATCCAGCGGTGACCAGGCCCAGCACCCCCAATACGCGTGCCACCATGACATCGGGCAGTTGCTTGGAGAACACACTTACAGCGTACGCCCAGCCTGTTTGCATCAGCAGCCACAGCAAGAGCGATCCCTCGTGGCCGCCCCAGACCGCCGCGATACGGTAAAGCAAGGGCAATTGCGAGTTGGAGTTCTGGGCGACGTAAGCCACCGAAAAGTCCTTAACGATGAAGGACCAGCCCAGCGTCGCGAAGCTAACAATAATTAAAAGAAACTGCGCGCGCGCGGCAGGTCGAGCAAAGGCGATCCAGACAGCATTGCCACGCGCCGCACCCGCGAGGGCTAAACAGCCCTGCGCAAGCGCTACAAATAGCGTCAGAATCAGTGAAAAATGACCGAGTTCAGCAATCATGAGCGTTATGGCCTCGCAGTAATCGTGTTCTTGGCGGCCTCATCCAGCGCATGCTGCGCTTCAGAGGGCATATAGTTCTCATCGTGTTTGGCGAGCACCTCTTCAGCGCGGAACAATCCATCGGCCCCGAGCTTGCCTTGAGCCACTACCCCTTTGCCTTCACTAAACAGGTCGGGCAATATTCCCGTATAACTGACCGGTATCATTTTGGCGGTATCGGTCACAACGAACTTCACCGTGAGCCCATCACTTTGGCGTTGCACACTGCCGGTTTGCACCATGCCACCGACGCGAAACGTCCGCTCCTGGGGTGCTTCACCGGCACTCACCTGCGTAGGCGTGAAAAAGAACACAAGATTGCTTTGAAAAGCATTGAGCACTAAGGCTGTGGCAATGCCGAATGCGGCCACGCCACCAGCAATGAGCGCGAGGCGCTTATGGCGATTTTTCATCGAGATCCCTCTTCCCTCAGGATTAACTTGCGCTTCACTTGCGATAAAGCCGCTTTGCGGCGCTGGCGCAGCAGGAGCCATTCAGTGCAAAGAGCGACCAGGGTGACGGCGACTGACCCCCACACGTATTGCCCATAGCCGCCCATCGCAAAAAATTCAGCAGGACTTGTCCAATTCATTGCTTTACCTCCCTCAATTCGTCTAACCACCCAGCATGCTGTTCGCGCTCTAGAATGATGCAACGCACGCGCATCAGTGAAACCGTCACCGTATACATCCATGACGCCAAGGCCATCAGCAGCATGCCAACAAGCATGATCATTGCCATTGAGGGAGCTTGTGTCAGCGAAACAGAGGCGCCTTGATGCAAGGTGTTCCACCATTGCACTGAAAAATAAATAATGGGAATATTGACCACGCCGACAAGGGCAAGGACAGCACCGGCCTTATCCGCGCGCCGTGGCTCATCAACCGCTGACTGAAGCGCCATAAAACCGATGTACAAAAAGAGAAGAATCAGCTCGGAGGTCAGGCGCGCATCCCAGACCCACCAGGTCCCCCACATGGGCTTGCCCCACAAGGCGCCCGTCCAGAGTGAAAGAAACGTGAACATGGCGCCGGTGGGGGCCAAGGCTGAAGCCATCATGGCGGCTAAACGATTGTTAAATGCCAGCCCTATCGCGGCCCAGAAAGCCATGACCAAATAAATGAACATCGACATCCAGGAGACCGGCACATGCAGGAAAATAATACGATAGCCCTCACCTTGCTGGGCGTCGGTGGGCGCCATGAAGAAACCCACGTACATCCCTATGATCGTCAGCATCGCGGCGGCGGTGGCAAACCATGGAATCAGCTTGCCCGCAAGCGGGTAAAACATTTTTGGTGATGAATACTTAAACCAATTAATCATTCATTTACTCATTATTCCAACGCAATTCGTAATGCCACGGTTGTGGCCCACGGTGCAAAAAAAACAGTTAAAACCAGCACGGCGCCCAGCAACGACAGATTCGCCGTAGCGCCCAGGCCGGCTGCGGCGGCGTCTACCGAACCCGCGCCAAAGATCAGCACCGGCGCATAAAGCGGAAGTACAAGCAAGGCGACCAGGACACTGCCGCCTCGCAGGCCCAGGGTCAAACTCGCTCCGATCGCGCCAATAAAGCTAAGCACCGGCGTACCAAGGGCCAGCGACGCAGCCAGCACCAATAACGACGGGGTTGGTAAATCAAATTGCAATGCCAGCAGGGGAGCCAGCAACGTCAAGGGCAAACCCGTCAACAGCCAATACGCGACCACCTTGCCGAGCACCAGGATTCCCAACGGGGCGGGTGAAAGGGCCATTTGCTCCAGGGTGCCGTCGGCATAATCCTGTTCGAACAACCGATTAAGCGACAACATAGTCGCCAGCAACGCCGACACCCAAAGAATGCCCGGCGCGATCTGCCGCAACGTGTCGCGCTCAGAACCAATGCCCAACGGAAACAGGCTGACCACGATGACAAAGAAAAAAAGCGGTGTCAGCACATCGGACTTGCGTCGCATGGCAAGCCTCAAATCTCGACGTACTACCCCGCGAAGTACGGATAAGCCAATGGAGTCGCTCATACGCCTACCCGTATAACGTGTGTCGCGCCTGCCAAGGTCAAATCCTGATGCGTCGTCAAGACTGCGATCCCGCCATTGCTCAGATGCTGGTCGATCACCCGTACTACCCATAGGCTGGCTTGGGTATCCAATGCCGTCAGGGGTTCATCGAGCACCCACAAGGCACGTTTTTGCAGCAAGAGCCTGGCCAGATTGACACGACGCTTTTGCCCCTGCGACAAGGCTCGCACCGATAGATGCTCCCTACCCTGCAATCCAGCCTTGCCTAAAGCTTCGTACACAGCGTCCTGGGTAACGAGCTCGTCCGTCAACGCCATGCTGAAAATTAAGTTTTCCGTCGCACTTAGATCATCCTTCAGGCCCAACGGGTGTCCGCAATACAGTAGCTCGCGACGGTACTCATCGCCCAGCTTCTTAATCGGACTACTGCGCCAATCAATGGCGCCGGCAGCCGGAGGCGTCAGCCCCACCAGCATGCGCAAAAGACTGGTTTTGCCGCTGCCGTTCTCGCCACGCACCAACAGGCACTCGCCGGCCTTAAGCTGAAAGTTCAGGTTATGAAATAGGCGTCGCTCACCGCGCACGCAGTCCAGATTGATGGCTTCAAGCACCGTCGACCTTGCTCGCAAAAACGTTAATCACCAGGTGATATCGGTATTTAGGCTAAGTGCTGATCTGCAACGGACCATCCGTTACATGCGGCACTAAGCGCTACCGTCGCAAGTAGCTGGGCGCACGCTCAAAGTTAATTGAACGCGACGACGCTGAGAACGTAGGTGTGGGGCAAGAAGAAAGTCGAATCAGCGGCGTGCCAGCTTAGGCAATAAAAAGCCACTGAGGCCGCTCGGGCCGCTCGGAAAAGGTCGGTAAGCTTAGCAGCGCCTCTTGAAACTGGGGGGCCAAGCTAGACGATAAGGAAGGGATAGTTTGATGTGCAGATGAAATAATCGACGCCGCAGGCGCTTGGCAAGAATGCTCATACTGGCCCAAGAACCCCGAAGTTGAACCCGTTTGCTCAGACCCGTCAGTTAAAGCGACACGCGGCTCTTGAGCTTCGCTATAACAAGGCTCGATGCAAATCTCCCTTTCCGGCTGGCAATACACGCTCACGACGCCCCAGGAGACCTGAAGCGGCAGCATAACCAGCATAAAAATAAGGAGAAATTTCTTCATTGCAGGAACGATTGTACCAAATGAAAAGCGTGTCTTACAAACGAAGGTATGAAAAGTTGAAGTCGGGGTCGGTTATTCTACAATCGCGATCATGGACCTGACCGCTTATCCCAACAATGGGAGCGCCCTGTCTTGCGACACTGCCTGTACCGCAGGCAAGATCCAGAACTCGCTCGCCGTTTGGGTGCTAAGGTTTGGTTGCTGGCTCACTGGGCTTTCCTGATCACAATTACGCGCATTCTAATGTCGCAACAAGCCCGATTCAGATTACCGAATCGGGCTTGTCATTGAATAACCCCAGCATACTGGAGCCACATCGAAGGGGTCGGCCTTACGGAGTGCTGCGGTATGTGATCCCATTCGGATTGGGGCCCACTGAATAGGTAGCGACCACATCTTGAGTGCTTGTGTCGATTGCACTTACGGTGTTGTCTTTGGTGTTGGTAATGAATACGAAACCGCCATCGGTGCTCGCGGCCACGCCATGTGCGCCTTTGCCGGTGACCACTGTGTTTATAACTCTTTGAGTTTTCGTGTCGATCACCGAAACAGTGTCATCTGGATTGTTATCGCTTCCCTGGTTAGCTACGTACATTTTGCTGCTGCCGGCTGCCGCATAGAGTTGAATGGGGTTGCGTCCGACGCTTATGTTCTTTACGACTTTCCTGGTGGAAGTGTCGATGATCGCCACACTATCTTCATCTCGTAGCGACACATAGACGTGTTTACCGTCGGGAGTAAAGGCCACTTGTACCGGTGCTTTGCCGACTGAAACGCGCGCCGCCTCTTTAAGGCTTTGGGTATCGATGATCGATACTGTATTGTCGGTAACGTTTGCTACATAAAGCTCCCGCCCGTCCGGGCTTAACCGCAAGCCGTGCGGATAACCTCCAGTAGCAACTTCAGCGATGACTTTCTTCCCTTGGATGTCGACTACCGACACGCGATCTGTATCGGCGTTCGTGATATAGGCGTAGCGTCCGTCCCGACTGGTGACGACGTGCGAAGGGTGGCTCCCAGCAGGTAGTGCTTCCGGTACCTGTCCGAGCTCGCTAGCGTTGAGAATGAGTAACCCGGCGTCACCCTCCGCGTGCGAATCGGCTTTAACAGAAGTCGAAGTCCCTCCTGCGCCGCCATGCGTCCCATGACCACCCGTCTTCACGGCTGGTGTACCGACGGCAAGCAGTGTCTTGCCATCGGGGGAAATTTGAACATTATGCGGTATGACTGCTATTTGAGCTGTACGCACAACACCCGTACTTAGGGTGATTTCGCTAATAGAGCCATCTCCCTCATTGGCGCTATACACGACGCCTTTTGGCAAGCTTGCAGCGTGGACTGCGCTTGCGGACAAAGCAAAGGCCATGGCAACAAGAACGGGACGAATTCTAAACATGTTGAATCTCCAATATGAGCAAAGTGGGTTGGCTTCAAAGGTGGCATCAGAGCCGCTTGATGACAACTATATTGGCCGGCCACTGACAGGACGATGACTGCAGCATTACTCTTTCGTGATGCTGCAACATTAGCCCCAATGCATCAAAACCGACCGAGCTGGCCACCGCCACTGCGAGCGGTCCTCTTAACCGCCAGAAGAAGACTCCTCCGTACACGGCACGCCGATAAATTTCCGGCCCATAGCCGCGCACATGACAAAAATGTAATGCGTCAGAAGATTAAATAACGACTGGGTATGTGGCATGATGGACTCTGACCCTATTTACCTGGGTGCGGGGGAGGTTCGACCGTTGTGTATAGACCGGACTCGTGCTCGTTTCTGGAAGGTTATCGTCGCAATGGCACAGCAAAAGTCTGAATCCCATCACGAACACAACGCCAAACCGCTGGCCTCTGGTTCGCAACTCATCGATCCTGTATGTGGTATGCGCGTAACAAAAGACTCTCCTCAACACGTTCAGCATAAAGGCGAGTCGTTCTATTTTTGCAGTATAAAGTGCTTGGAAACATTCAAGCGTGATCCTGAGAAATTCACTGTCCAACGTAGTAGTGACGAAAAGGATCATGAGCAAGTAGCTCCCGGCACCATCTATACCTGTCCGATGCATCCTGAAATCCGACAGGATCACCCGGGGAGCTGTCCGAAGTGCGGTATGGCGCTCGAGCCGCTTATGCCCAGCCTCGATGACGATAATCCTGAGCTGAAAGACTTCTCGCGCAGATTCTGGTGGACGCTGCCCTTTACCGTTGTCGTCACTGTGCTGGCCATGTTCGGTCCTCGGCTCGGCTGGTTTAACATAACGACGCAAACGTGGATCGAGCTCGTGCTCTCGATTCCTGTGGTGTTATGGTCGGGGCAGCCATTTTTCGTGCGTGGCTGGCAATCGATTATCAACCGCAGCCCTAACATGTGGACGCTCATTGGGCTGGGCACAGGTGCGGCATTTGTCTACAGCACCGTTGCGACGGTCGCCCCGGGCGTATTTCCTGAAACGTTCATGTCGATGGGGCGCGTTGACGTTTACTTTGAAGCCGCAGTGGTCATTATTTCCTTGACACTATTCGGCCAGGTTCTCGAGCTGCGGGCGCGATCGCAAACTTCGGCCGCCATCAAGTCTTTACTTGGCCTGGCCCCCAAGACGGCCCGCCGCATCAACGCGGACGGAACCGAAGAGGACGTACCGCTTTCGAACGTCCATGAAGGCGATCGTTTGCGTGTGCGCCCAGGCGAAAAGGTACCGGTGGATGGCCTTGTCGAAGACGGCACGAGTTCCTTGGATGAGTCGATGCTAACCGGAGAATCTCTGCCGGTGAGCAAGCGGCCAGGCGACAGGGTCATCGGGGCAACCATGAATACGTCTGGTGCGCTGGTGATCCGTGCCGAGAAGGTCGGCTCGGCCACGGTGCTCTCGCAAATCGTCCAGCTCGTCGCCCAGGCGCAGCGCTCCCGCGCACCGATGCAACGCATGGCTGACCTTGTGGCCGGTTATTTCGTCATGGCCGTGGTCGCCATCGCCATCGCCACGCTGTTTGTCTGGGGCATTTTCGGTCCACAGCCAAGCTGGGTTTATGGCTTGATCAACGCCGTAGCGGTGTTGATCATTGCCTGCCCTTGTGCATTGGGGCTCGCCACACCCATGTCCGTCATGGTGGCGACGGGCCGAGGCGCCACGCAAGGCGTGCTCTTTCGCGATGCAGCCGCGATCGAAAACCTGCGCAAAGTCGATACGCTCATTGTCGATAAAACCGGCACCTTGACCGAAGGCCGGCCTGCGTTCGAGCAAGCCATCCCCGCCGGCGACATGGAAGCCGACGAGGTGCTGCGCCTTGCAGCAAGCCTGGATCAAGGCAGCGAACATCCCTTGGCAGACGCCATCGTCGACGCCGCTCGCGAACGAGGCTTAAGCTTGAGTCCTGTTAACGATTTTGAATCAGGCAGCGGCATTGGCGTTCGCGGCCAGGTCGACGGCAAAATGCTGGCATTGGGAAATACCGCGCTCATGCAGCAAGAAAGCGTGAATGTCCAGGAGTTGACGACCACCGCTGAATCCTTCCGGACCACGGGCGCCAGCGTCATGTATCTGGCAGTTGATGGCCGGTTGGCGGGCTTGCTGGCCGTCTCCGACCCTATAAAGGGCAGTACGCCTGAAGCGATGCGCACGCTGAAGGCGGCGGGAATCCGCGTCATCATGGCCACCGGCGACGGCGTCTCGACCGCGAAAGCCGTTGCGCAACGCCTGGGCATCGAAGAGGTCCATGGCGAGGTTAAACCCGCCGACAAGCTGGACTTAGTTAACAAGCTCCAATCGGAGGGGCGCATTGTCGCCATGGCGGGCGACGGCATTAACGATGCGCCGGCTCTTGCCAAAGCAAACGTCGGCATTGCTATGGGAACGGGCACCGACGTGGCCATGAATAGTGCGCAAATTACGCTGGTCAAAGGGGATCTGCGCAGTATCTCCACGGCTCAACACCTATCGAACATGACGGTGGCCAATATGAAGCAAAACCTCGGCTTCGCATTCATTTACAACGCACTGGGCGTGCCGCTGGCAGCGGGTGTCTTATATCCGTTTACTGGACTCTTGCTCTCGCCGTTGATCGCTGCATTGGCCATGAGCTTAAGCTCGGCGTCAGTCGTATTTAACGCACTACGACTGCGAAAATCCGTCTAAGGCCGAGTTTTCCTTGCGTACGCGCGACATCCAATAATAGTAGACATAGACCACGGTCATTACGGCTTTGTAATGACCGCGACATCTCTGTGACAGATCATGGCAAGTATAGTCAAGACAGTAGCCAACCTCTTGACTACAAATTGCCTGCCAGGAGCTCACCATGAAAAAAGGGGTATACGGATTTAATGATTGATGGGGCACCTTCACCCCATC
>NZ_DFOZ01000051.1:0-18990 GCF_002377005.1 Limnobacter sp. UBA3528
GAGCGAGGTGAGTCAGGGTGAATCTCAAAAAGGGAAGTACAGGTTTTCAGGCGAGAGAGCGGAACCCAAGCCGATTGAGCTATTAACAAAGCCGCAGAGATCGGAACCCAATCCACAATAAGACGGTAAATCGCCTTCAATTCCTCCGTTGAGAAAACCTAAAGTTTTCCATAATTGAACCGTTAACAACTTGATGGGCGGAATTGTGGCCTCCACCGCATTCTCTTTGGACTTCATAAAAGCAGGCTTGGCCGGCGACAAGGTAAAAACCCTGGGCGCGCCAATCTTCATCATCATGATTCTCGTCATGATGATCTTGCCTGTACCGCCTTTCGCACTCGATCTGTTTTTCACATTCAACATTGCGCTCAGCCTCATGGTGCTGGTTGCAAGCCTGTACACCACACGCCCACTCGATTTTGCTGCATTCCCCACCATTTTGCTGGTGACCACCCTGTTGCGCTTGAGCCTGAACGTGGCCTCAACCCGCGTGGTGCTCATGCATGGCCATGAGGGTCCAGACGCTGCAGGCAAGGTGATCGAGGCCTTCGGTCACTTTCTGGTGGGTGGCAACCTGGCCGTGGGTATCGTGGTGTTCGTTATTTTGATGTTGATCAACTTTGTGGTGATCACCAAAGGCGCTGGCCGAATCGCCGAAGTGTCCGCGCGTTTCACATTGGATGCCATGCCCGGCAAACAAATGGCAATTGATGCCGATTTGAATGCAGGCCTGATCGCAGAAGATGAAGCTCGCAAACGCCGTGCCGAAGTCAGTCAGGAAGCCGAGTTTTTCGGTTCAATGGACGGTGCCAGCAAGTTTGTTCGTGGCGACGCCATGGCCGGTATCATGATTCTGATCATCAACATCATTGGCGGTTTCGCGGTGGGTGTGATGCAGCACGACATGACTTTCGCCGACGCAGGCACCAACTATGTGTTGCTTGCCATTGGCGACGGCTTGGTGGCCCAGGTGCCAGCGCTGGTCATTTCAATCGCCGCAGGTTTGGTCGTGGCGCGCGTTGGTCAGGGTCAGGACATCGGTACCCAATTGGCGGGTCAGTTGCTCAAGTCCCCACAGGCCGTGGGTATCACTGCCGGCATAATGGCACTGCTGGGTATTATTCCTGGCATGCCCAGTTTTGCATTCTTGTTGCTGGCCGCCGGGTTTGGTTACCTGTCGTATCACCTGTCTCAGAAAACTGCAGTGCAGAAGGCCACTCCCACCACGGATGATCAAGCCAAAATCAAGGCCGCCACTACTGAAGCGCAGGAAGCCACTTGGGATGACTTGGTGCCCATCGACACCATTGCACTGGAAGTGGGTTACCGCCTGATCGCTTTGGTGGACAACAAACAAGATGGCGATTTGCTGAAACGCATCAAGGCCATTCGCAAAAAATTTGCACAGGAAATTGGTTTCTTGCCACCAGCCGTGCATTTGCGCGACAACCTGGAACTGCGCCCCTCGGTGTACCGTATTTTGCTGAAAGGCGTGTGCATGGGCGAGGGTGAAGTGTTCCCGAACCAACACCTGGCCATCAACCCTGGTCGCGTGACCATGCAGTTGCCCGGCCCGCAAACCACCGATCCAGCCTTCGGTTTGCCAGCCGTGTGGATTTCAGACGATCAAAAAGAGAAAGCCAACGCGGCGGGTTACACCGTGGTTGATGCTTCCACGGTGGTGGCCACGCACCTTTCGCATATTTTGCAAACATCGGCAGCCCAGTTATTGGGTCGAACCGAAACCCAGCAGTTGCTGGACCACTGCGCGAAAACCTCGCCCAAAGTGGTCGAAGACCTGACCCCCAAGTTGCTGGACGTTGCCGTCATTCAGAAGGTGTTGCAAAACCTGCTTGAAGAAAGCGTGCATATTCGCGACTTGCGCACCATATTTGAAACCCTGCTTGAAAACGGTGTTCGCACCAAGAATCCGCTTGAGCTGACCGCTGCAGTGCGCATCGCTTTGGGCCGTGCCATTGTTCAAGCCTTGGCGGGTACCAGTGAAGACCTCAATGTGTTGGTCATGGAACCCAAGCTGGAACAAATGATTACCCATGCACACACCGCAGCAGGGCAAGACCAGGTTGGTATTGACCCCAACCTGGCAGAAAACCTGGCTCGCCAAACTGCCGATGCAGCAGGTCGTCAAGAGCAACTGGGTCAAAGCCCAGTGCTGTTGGTGCCCGATGCATTGCGTTTGTCCATGGCCCGTTTGCTTAAGCGTGCAGCGCCCAACCTTCGGGTGCTGTCGCACAGTGAAATTCCTGAAAACCGTACTATCCGCGTTGCGCAAGTCGTAGGAGCGAAAGCATGAAGCTGAAAAAATTCACAGCCCCCACCACAAGAGAGGCCTTGCAAAAGCTGCGTGCTGAACTGGGTGAAGATGCAATCATTTTGTCCACCAAGCAAACTGCTGCGGGCACCGAAGTGCTGGCCGCGTCCTCGCAAGATCTGGACACTGTGATCGAGAAGCCGGCTGCTTCGTCAGCGCCCCTGTCGTGGACCAAGGCTGAACGCACACAATTTGCCGCGCAGGAAGCAACACGCCAGCCCACACCCGCCGAGAAAATTGCACAGCAGGTGGCCGCGCAGCGCGAGGTGTTGATCAATCGCGCACCCGTGATGCACCAAATACCGCAAGCCTTGCCTGAACACGACATGATCACGGACGTGGCCAAGCGCCGTTCGCAAGCGGCCAGCGATTCCATGGCCAGTGAGCAAACCGCGGTGCTGGAAGAAATCAAGCAAATGCGGCAGCTGTTGAAAGACCAAATGGCCATGATCACCTGGCGCGATGCCTTGGAGAAAAATCCCCAGCGCGGCGAACTGTGGAACCAGTTGACCCAATCCGGGTTCTCACCGCTGTTTGCGCGCACTGTGGTTGAAAAACTGCCCGCAGACCTTTCCGACAGCCAGGTTCAAGACTGGGTGATGAACGTCATCAAGAAAAACCTGAATGTGGTGCCAGCCGACAAAGACATTGTTGAGACCGGCGGCACATTTGCCTTGGTAGGCCCCACCGGTGTGGGCAAAACAACCACCACAGCCAAACTGGCCGCACGTTGCGTGGTGAAGTATGGTGCTGACTCGCTGGGCTTGATCACCACTGACAGCTACCGGATTGGCGCACAAGACCAACTGCGAATTTACGGCAAGATTCTGGGTGTGCAGGTGTACACCGCACAAACCCACGCCGACCTCGCCCAGTTGCGCAACACCATGCAACGCAAGCGCCTCATTTTGATTGACACAGTGGGCATGGGCCAACGAGATTCTCGCGTGGCTGAGCAAACAAAAATTTTGACCGACAGCCATGTGAAGCGTGTGTTGTTGCTCAACGCAACCAGCCAGCCAGAGACGCTTGATGATGTCGTGCGCCATTACAAAAGCACGGGTTTGAGTGGTGCAATTTTGTCCAAACTGGATGAAGCCATCAAAATTGGCGGTGTACTCGATGTGGTTATGCGTCACAAACTGGCTCTGCACTACATTGCCACCGGCCAGCGTGTGCCTGAAGACCTATTCCCGGCTGACCCTCGCGTGTTGGTGCACCGCGCCATGCGTGCCCGCAGCAGTCAGGCGTTTCAAGCCTCGAGCGAGGAATTGAAATGGAAAATGGCCCAAGTCTCAGCGACTGGAATTTAAAGTTTCATGGTCTACTGAATCCTATGGATCAAGCCAAAACACTTCGACACTTGCTGGGCCGCAAAGCCGCTACCATTCACCCGATTCTCGGTGATATGGGGAGCGACTATGCAGCCTGTCTGGCTCGTTTTGTACTGGAGCAGCAAGCGCGCTCCGATCGGGCAGCCGTGTTGTTTGACGGGTCTGCAGCTGGCTTGCCGCAACTGCTGCCAATCCATGCACGCACAGATCTGATTGAATTTTTCAACGGCAATCTGAACCTGGAAGATCAGGTCATCGAGCTTGCTGAATCCCAATACCTGGTGGTGGCCCGAATTGGTCTTGAGGCCCTGGCCAAAAAGCCGGCTCAATCCGTGGCCCTGCTGGGCAAGCTTCATCGCATGCCGGTGAGCTGCGACCGCTTTTATGCCACATTGCCCTACGAGGCAGTCCAACTGGCCAAAGCCTTTTCCCCACAAGACGACTGGTACTGGGTGGTGCAGCCCACCGCCCGATCGGTGACCCGTGCCTTTCAGGCCATTCGTTCTTCAAAAGGGGTAGACGAAAATATTCGCCATCGTGTTATTGTTGCGGGTGTAAGAAGCACAGATGAAGCCGATCACGTGTTCGCAAATTTGCTGGAAAGCACCTCGAGCTTTCTGGTCAATCCTCTGCAGTATGCGGGGCATTTGCCAGCCTTGCCTTCGGGCAAAGCCTTGAACCAGGTCGGTCGGGAGATGATTGCGGCAGGTCGGCGAATTGCGAAAGCCATTTGCTCTTTCGACGAACACGCACTGGCGTAATAACAAGACAGGAAGCACAGACTCCATGTACACAGCCCAGGGCACTTTAGACAAATCAAAGCAAGTGGACCAATACATCCCCTTGGTTCGCAGGTTGGCGCATCACCTGATCGCCAAGCTGCCCGCGTCTGTGCAAATCGATGATCTGATTCAAGCCGGCCTCATCGGCCTGATGGACGCCATTACCCGTTTTGAAGAAGGGCAGGGCGCCCAGTTTGAAACCTATGCCAGCCAACGAATTCGCGGCTCCATGCTCGATGAACTGCGCTCAGCCGACTGGATGCCGCGTGGCGTGCGCCAGGCACAGCGAAAAATTGAAACCGCCACCCTCAAGGCCGAACAAAAGCTTGGGCGCTCGGCCTCCGAAAAAGAAATTGCAGACGTGATGGGCGTTAGCCTGGACGAATACCAGGAAATGCTCTTTGATTCGCGTGGTGCATCACTGGTGTTTTATGACGATTACGCCGATGACGGCGATGGTGAAGGTTATCTGGATCGCCAGATTGGTGGTGACGAAGAAGCCAATCCGCTTGAAATGCTGGGCGACCAGCGTTTCCGTGAAAACCTGATTCAGGCCATTGAAGACCTTCCCGAACGTGAAAAAATGCTCATGGGGCTGTATTATGAGCAGGAGTTAAACTTCCGTGAAATCGCCGCTGTGCTGGGCGTGACTGAGTCCCGGGTGTGTCAGCTGCACACACAGGCGGTCAGTCGCCTCAAAGCCAAGCTTCGCGAACACTAAGCACACATGGCTGATCCCAAAGCCCAGGGAAAACCGAAAACTTTTGAGCAGTCTCGCACCAGGGTCAACCGCTCCCTGATACTCGTCATTCTCACTGGCGTTGGTCCCTTGGCCCTGGCCGCCTTTTACATGGCTGCCACAACCTCCGATGCCGCCAACTGGAAGTTGACCGTTCTCCTGACCTTGGCGTTGGGGGTGTTGGGCGCGTGGTTCATGGGCAACAAGCTCATGTCGGGTCTGCTTGAAATCATCCGTTCGTCCATCCAGTCTGAAAGCCAATTGCGCCGCCTCATGGAACTGTCGGGCGATTGGTATTGGCATCAGGATTCGGCCCACACCATTGTGCGAATCATCTACCGCGGCAAAGATCAAAACAGCAACGCCAAAAGCGGGTTCAAATTGCCTTTTGATGGTTTGGCCCGTTGGGACGTCGAAGGCTTGAAGTGTATTGACCCGCGCTACAACTGGGATACCTTCAAAGAACTTCTCGACAGTCACCAACCCTTTGACCGGGTTTGCTTTGAGTATTGGCCCCAAAACTCTGAGCGTGTTATTTTTGAATCCACTGGCCGGCCTTTGTACAACGCCAACGGCGATTTTGTGGGCTACATGGGTGTGTCCTCCGATTGCACACAGAAACGCTTGAATGAACAACTGCTTTCACTACAGCGTTCATTGTTGCAAGGGGTGTTACTGTCTGCACCCATTCCCGAGTTGGCAGCATCGTATGCGCGTGGTTTGAAAAACTGCCTCACCGTACATGCTGAGGTGGTACTGGGGTTTCGTGACAAATCCGAGCACAACCACTGGCGAGTGCGCGGCACTCACCCTGACTTGCGCATGCCTTTCGAGATTGGGCAGGCATTTTGGGACAAGGCTGAGCAGCTTTGCGAACCCCTGGAGGGACATGACCAGCATGGCTTGGTCTGGATCGCCAAAATGAAGCCCGAGCATTATTTTGAAGACAATTGGACCAGTGAACTTGGTATTACCACTGTGTGGTTTGCCCTGCGAAAAGCCATTGAGCCCAATCAGCCCGAGTACTGGATCATGGTGGCGCAACAAGGCGTCGACAGCACACGTCACGACGATGTGTTGCGTGTTTTAACCGCCATTCGCTTGCTTGGTTTGTGTGTGGAGCGTCGGGTTTTCGAAGACGATTTGCAGGGCTTGAATGGCACGCTTGAGCAACGGATCAATGACCGCACTGCTGAACTTACCCGCAGCAACTCCGAACTGGAGGCCTTCACCTACACGGTGTCGCATGATTTGCGTGCGCCCCTTCGCGCCATTGACGGTTTTTCCAGCATTCTGAAGGAAGACTTCGCCGACAGCCTGCCAGAAGATGCCCGCGGCCTGCTCGATCGAATCAGCAACAACGCACGTCAAATGGGTGGTCTCATTGACGGCTTGCTCGACTTCTCGCGTTTGCTGCGCACCGATGTTGCACGCGTCAGAGTAGACCAGCAACAGCTGCTGGATCAAATTCTGGATCAACTCGATGCCCGGCGAAAAAACGTGGTGGAGTTGTGCGAGCTGCCACCCGTGTATGCCGACCCCGTGTTGTTGAAGCAGGTGTGGATGAATTTGATCGACAACGCCTTGAAGTTCAGCAGCAAGGCGGCGCAGCCGAAAGTTACCATTCAGTGCGAAAAAACAGGGCGCTTTTACAGTTTTAGTGTTCGAGACAACGGCGCAGGCTTCGACATGAAGTACGCCGACAAACTATTCAATGTGTTTGAGCGTTTGCACCACAAAAAAGATTTTGATGGCACCGGCGTTGGCCTGGCCATTGTGAAACGGATTATTGAACGTCACGGCGGCGAGATCAGTGCCAAGGGTGAGCTGGGCCAAGGTGCCTGCTTCACATTTACCTTGCCTGAGCACGCCGACTTGAACGACTAAAAGGATACTTGCCATGGCTGACGTAGTGCTGGTTGATGACAATTCCAATGACGCAGACCTTGCTTTGCGCGTGGTGCGCAAAACTTCCTCAAGCTCCACCACGGTGCTGCTTGAGGATGGTGAACGGGCTATCGAGTACTTCAAACAGTTGATGGAAGATCACCCGAAAGACAGCGCGGCCCTGAATTTGCCCAAGCTCGTGCTGCTGGATCTGAAATTGCCCAAGCTGGATGGTCTGGAAGTGTTGAAGTTCTTGCGCTCGCACGATGTGTTCAAGACCATGCCCATTGTTGTACTGTCTTCATCACGCGAAATCAGCGATGTCAAACGTTCTTACGAGTTGGGAGTGAACAGCTTTGCAGTCAAGCCAGTGCAATTCGATCAGTATCTGACCCGAATTTCTGCACTGGTATCTTATTGGCTAACGATTAACGAATTACCGCGCGGGGCATAGCGCCACCGGTGAGGGCTGACTGGCTCATGCCACCTTTGGGGCCATAGGTATCGCTGGCGGTTGGCTTTTGTTCAGCCACAGCAGCTGCAGTCAAAATCGAAATTCTTTCTTGCAGTCCAGCCAATTGCTCGGTTACCAACTCGCCATTTGTATTGTTCAAACGCTGTGCGTGGGTGAGAGTGGTGCGCAGGGTTGAGTAGGTGCCTAGCAGGCGAGGTTCGTGTGCTGCAAGTACATCGACCCACAGGGCGATGCCGTCCATATTGGGCTGAAAGCCCTCAGCCTTGGCCAATTGAACGTTGTTCAGGTAACGCTTTTCAAGCTCCAGCATCATGGCTTCCTTGCGAAGGGCCAGGCTGTTCAGCTCAGTGGTTTGCAGTTTTACAAGGCACGCCTGTTCTTCAAGCAAGATATCCACCAGCGCCATGGCCATGTCACATTCATAGGCCAGGTTGCGGTACAAATTTTTTGCTGCGTCAGCGTGCGACATAATCTTCAATCCTCAGTTACTTTTGACCAAGCAACTCACGAGCACTTTCAATCACTTTGGCGGCAACCGCCTCGGCATTGACCTTGAACTCGCCTTTGCTAATGGCCTCTTTGATCTCGGCCACTTTCTCGGCGTTGAACGGCGCACCTGCTGCGCTCAGTTCACTCGACTGCCCGGAAAGCTTGGCTACTGCGCCTTCCGAACCGGTTTTCTCTGTGGAGCCAACCGATGCTGACTTGCTGCCACCTTGTGGCTTGGTCAGTTTGTCAATCGGGTTGCTTCCCGGGTTTATTCTATTAATACTCATGATGTCCTCCGCATTGGGGCAGAGCCTAAGTGGGTTTCGTATGTTTTCTTAACGGCTCGATTCCACCTAACTTTAACGAATTCTGGAAAGAATTCCTACTTTTTGAGGATCACCCCTACAAACTAACCTCAACCAGCAGCGCATCTCGCGCCACACCATGCAGTATCTTGCCCTGTGTGGTTTTGATTTTTACCACCTCGCCCAACTCGGCCTCACCCATCGCAACCGCGGTACCACCAATTGCAAAGCCAGGGCCTTTCATCATTACCTTCACGGTATCGCCGTTTTTCACCAAGGCCTGGCCGCGCAAATAGTCGTGCTTCAACAGCGTGCCTGGCCACAATTGGCGGGCTGCTGTTTTGTTGTTTAAATGCGCAAGGTCGCTGACCCAGCCGTGGCTCAGCTGGCTTAAATCCATGGTTCTGAATTCAACATCATTCAGGCCCAGCGTTTGGCCCGATTGAATTGTTCCTTTTACCACCAGCACAGGCGCCCACACTTTCACATCGACACCCACAAAGAAGGGGGCTGTGTCCGATCCCACGCACTGCACGCGCACATAAGTGCGGCCCCACATTTTGTTGCCTGCCGTATTGGCAAACAAGGCGGCGGGGCATTGCAGGCTGCCAATCCGTTCATCGGCTTTTACAAACTTCACATCCACACTTGCGCCAGGTGGCAGCAGCGCGGGGTCGACCAGTTCACTCAGTTGGGCTTCAGTCACCCAGCGAGAACTGTCGGTTTGTGCTGCACCAGTCTGAACAAGCCCAAGGACAAGCCCTGCGCCAAACAGCACTCGAAATGCGATGTTAAAAAAAGTGAGAAATTTCATTCAAGTTCTGGGCACTGCTGCCGTAAATGTCACTGTAAGAAACAATTTCTGCCTCGATGACAACATCCTAGGCGGGAGCTTGCTGCACCCTAAGCAGAAAAAGAGCACCCTTTCCCCCCTTTCTCTCCACTTTGATTTGACAGCATCAATTCAATAATTCATTCATCCGTCCGTGTATGAAGGATTAAAAGATGTTGGACAAACTTACAGATGCAATGCAGTTCTCTGCCGAGGCCCTGAAACTCAGAGCGCGTCGGCAAGAGGTATTGACCTCCAACATTTCCAACGTCGACACCCCCAATTACAAAGCAGTCGATTTCGACTTTCAAAGCGCGCTGAAAGCAGCCACAGGCGAGAAGGGTTCCATGGGTAGTCCTTCCAATCCAGGCCTTGGCAATGGCGCAGGTGCCTTGGCTGTGACCCACCAAGGCCACATAACCGGCAAAGGCAACGCAGGCATGAGCACCGCCGAGATGTTGCAGTTTCGCCGCGGCAACAATGCCGCCATCGATGGCAACTCGGTCGACATCGACCGCGAGCGCGCCGCATTTGCAGAGAACACGGTGAAGTACGAAGCCGCCTTGCGTTCAATCAACGGAAGAATTTCTTCCTTGAAGCAAGCCATGGGTTCGGGCAACCAATAAGGGTATAGGGAGCAAACATGTCGCTATTTAATTCTTTCAAACTGGCCGGTGGCGCGATGCAAGCGCAAACCACACGTCTGAACACAGTGGCGAGCAACCTCGCCAACGTCGATACGGCAGCGGGTGACCCCAATTCTGTTTATCAAGCCCGAAAAGTTGTGTTCGAAGCCGTGCTTCAAAAAGCGGCGCCTGGCAAGGCCTCGCTGGCTGAGAACGTGCAGGTGAAAGACATTGTGGAAGACAAAACCGAGGCCAAAAAAATGTTCGACCCCAAGCACCCCATGGCCGATGAAGACGGATATGTCTACATGCCCAATGTGAATGCCGTGGAGGAAATGGTCGACATGCTGGCCGCCTCGCGCAGCTACCAAACCAACGCAGAAGTAATGAACACAGCCAAACAGTTGATGTTGAAAACCTTGAACATGGGCAACCAGTAAGGAGCAATGAAAAATGACGATTGACGTAACTTCCGCACTGGGTAACAACAGCGGCACCACAGCAGCAAAAAAGAAAACCGATGAAAACAGCCCCGAAGCGATTCAGGAGCGGTTCATGTCTTTGCTGGTGGCCCAGTTGAAAAACCAGGATCCACTGGCCCCCATGGACAATGCCCAGGTGACCAGTCAAATGGCTCAGTTAAACACCGTTACCGGCATTAACACACTGAATGCCACCATGGAAGGCGTAGCAGCGTCGATCAATGCCAACCAGACAGTACAGGCCACCAGCATGCTGGGTCGCGCAGTATTGACCGAAGGCAATGATCTGAAACTGGTGGATGGCAAAGCTGTGGGCTCCATGGAACTGAACCAGAGTGCCGACATTCTGCGCGTGAATGTGCTGGATGCAGGGGCGAATGTGGTGCGCACCATCGAATTGGGCCCGCAATCCAAAGGTACGCATGAGTTTGAGTGGGACGGCAAAAGCAACGACGGCAGCACCTTGCCCGCCGGCAACTACAAGTTTGAGATTGAAGCAAAAGCAGCAGGCAAAGACGCCAGCGTCACACCACTGACCCTTTCTGTGGTTCAAGGCGTGCGCAATGCCGGCGCAGAAGGCACCAAACTTTTAACCAGCAATGGCAGCGAAATTACCTTCGCAGACATTAAGCAGGTTTTCTAAATTAAAGATTTTTCAAGGAGTCAAGCATGGCTTTTTCAGCAGGTGGTAGTTTCCAGCAGGGTTTGAGTGGTCTGAACGCAGCGCAGCGCGGTTTGGAAGTCATTGCAAACAACGTGTCCAACGCCAGTGTGGTCGGCTTTAAAGGATCGGAGGCAGAGTTCTCCGATGTGTTCGCCCGAGCATTCAATGGCGCACGTTCTACCAATGGCATTGGTTTGGGTACCAGCCTCGCAGCGGTCACGCAAAACTTCAAACAAGGCAATATCAACGTGACTGGCAACCCCTTGGACCTGGCCATCAGTGGCACTGGTTTCTTCAAGGTACAGGCTGGCAACGGCGACAACATTTATACCCGCAATGGTCAGTTCACATTGAACAATGAAGGCGTCATCGTGAACTCCCGTGGCGACAAACTGCAGGGCTTTCCGGTGGATGCAGCCACTGGTCGTCCGTCCGATGTTGCCCAGGATATTCTGGTGCCACGCGGCAGCATTCCGCCTGCTGCCACTCGTTCCGCCAACCTTGACCTGAACCTGGATGCACGCGCCACTGCCATCGATCCTGCTTTGGCATTTGATCCTGCCAATTTGAACACCTTCAACAATTCAACATCGATGACGGTGTATGACGAATTGGGCGGTGCACACATCATGGCCATTTACATGCGCAAGGAAGCGTCCAACGACTGGTCCGTGTTTGCAACCGTCGACGGCACACAGGTCGACGTGGGTACTGCGCCCGTGGCTGTAACCACTGCACCTGCGCAATCGACTTCAGCCAACCTTCAATACGGCGTGGACGGTCTGTTGACTACCCCCAACAGCGGAAATCTGACAGTGGACATGTCACGTTTCGTGACCGCAAGTGGTGTGCCATTTTCTTCCACAGGCACAGCACCCAATCAGTTCACCTTCGACATGAGCAACACCACCCAGTACGGCAGCTCGTTTGTTGTGCAAAACCTGGGTCAGGATGGTTTTGAATCCTCTCCATTTGCAGGTTTTGATGTGGGCGCAGACGGCATGTTGACCATCAGCTACGCCAACGGCCAGTTGGTGAACCATGCACAAATTGGTTTGTATCGTTTCCCGAATCCGGAAGGCTTGCAGCCAGTGGGTTCGAATGGCTGGTTGGCCACCAACTCCTCGGGACCTGAATTGGTGTCGCTGAGTGAAGACACCGCATTCGGCATTATCCAGTCGGGTGCGCTGGAAGAATCGAACATTGATTTGACGGCTGAACTGGTCGCCATGATTTCCGCACAGCGCGTGTATCAGGCCAACTCACAGACCATTAAAACGCAAGATTCAATGTTCCAGACCATCACCAACCTTCGTTAATGTGAACTGAAGCGGGATCGCAAGAATGGACAAACTGATTTTCCTGGCCGCCCAAGCCGCCAAAGGCACAATGTCTCGCCAAGAGAACATTGCCAACAACCTGGCCAACGTGAACACGCCCGGGTTTAGGCAACAACTCATGGCTTTTCAAAGCGCGCCTGTGACAGGCGAGGGCAGTGGTTCCAGAAGCTTTGCGGTGGAAACCAGCATTGGCTTTGACACCACGCCAGGACAAATTCAGTCCACGGGGCGGGAAATGGACGTGGCCATTCAAGGCGAGGGCTGGTTTGCAGTCAACGACGCGAAAGGCAATGAAGCCTACACCCGCAACGGCTCCTTTCAGCTGGATGGGCAGGGCAATCTGGTGACCCAGGAAGGTTATTCGGTGATTGGCAGCAATGGCCCTATCAATGTACCGCCTGACCACCGTTTGTCGTTCGAAGGCGATGGTTCTGTGTCTGCCATTCCAATCAGTGGCGACACCAATGTGGTTCAGTTGGGCCGCTTGAAACTCGTGAATATTCCCGAAGGTGACATTAATCGTGGTGACGACGGTTTGTTTCGCGCTGCCAATGGCGATCCGGCCGAAGCAGATTTGAATGTGCGTGTGGCCGGTGGTTTTATTGAATCGAGCAATGTGAATGCGGTGGACATGATGGTGCAAATGATCACCGCGGCCCGCCAGTATGAAACCCAAATGAAAATGATCAGCACGGCCAAAGAAAACGGCCAGGCCGCCAACAGCCTGTTTGGCATGAATTAAGGAGAAAACCCATCATGATGCGTTCTTTGTGGATTGCAAAAACAGGTCTGGATGCCCAGCAAACCCAGCTGGATGTGATTTCAAACAACCTGGCCAACACAGCCACCAACGGCTTTAAACGCTCGCGCGCTGTGTTTGAAGATTTGCTGTACCAAACCCTTCGCCAGCCCGGTGCACAAACCACCGAGCAAACCCAGGTGCCTTCCGGCCTGCAAATTGGTACGGGTGTAAAGCCGGTGTCTACAGTGCGAAATTTTGCACAGGGTAACTTGCAGCAAACCGGCAACACACTCGATGTGGCCATCAACGGCCAGGGGTTTTTCCAGGTTCAAATGCCCGATGGCACCACCAGTTACACCCGCGATGGCAGCATTCAGATTGACGCCAACGGCACACTGGTCACTTCCAACGGTTACCCCGTGCTTGGTCCTGTCACTATTCCGCAAGGCGTCCAGGAAATATCAATTTCTCAAGATGGTGTGGTGTCCGCAGTGGTGCAGGGGCAGGTTCAACCCCAGGAACTGGGTCAAATCCAGTTGGCGAGTTTTGTAAATCCGGCCGGCTTGTTCAGCATGGGTCAAAACCTGTATTCAGAAACAGCCGCCTCAGGCGCACCTACACAAGCTGTAGCAGGTACCAATGGCGTGGGCTTTATTTCCCAAGGCTTTGTCGAAACATCCAACGTCAACGTGGTGGAAGAACTGGTCGGCTTGATTCAGGCCCAGCGTGCCTATGAAATCAACTCCAAGGCAATCTCCACATCAGACCAGATGTTACAGCGCTTATCTCAGCTTTGATTCTTGAAACATTGGGCACACTGAATGTGTTCTGATGGAGTGTATGGCATGAAAAGATTGGTTCTAATCGGTTTAACGGCAGCGTTTTCAATAACTTTAGGGGCTTGTTCAACTTTCGCACCGAAAGTGGACATGCCCGAGAAAACCACCGTGTCGCAGCAGGTTCAACAACCCGCCCAAGTCGCCATGGCCGCGCCAACTGGCAGCCTTTATAGCCCTGCCACCTACCGCCCTTTGTTTGAAGACCAGCGCGCCCGCTTTTTGGGTGACACGCTCACTATTCAAATCATTGAGCAGATCAACGCTGCGCAAACCAACTCCATGAGTGCTTCACGCAGTGACTCTGCAAGTATCGATGTGCCACTGATTCAGGGTTTCTTTGGCAGCCGCGATTTGCGCGCCATCAACGGCAGTGCCAGCAGCGACAAAGATTTTTCTGGCGAGGGTTCCAGCCGCGCCGCGAATACCTTGACTGGGTCCATTACGGTCACAGTGGCCAGCGTATTGCCCAATGGCAATTTACAGGTTGTGGGTGAAAAGCAGATTGGCACCAATCGCGAAGTGGAATATTTGAAATTCAGTGGTGTCGTGAACCCCATCACCATATTGCCCGGCAACGTGGTGCCCAGCACCAAGGTTGCTGATGCCCGCATTGAATATCGTGGAAAAGGCGCATTGGACTCTGCCACTGCCATGGGCTGGTTGAGCCGCTTTTTCCTGACTGTATTGCCTTTCTGAACTGGACCACATCATGAAACGCATTTCCTTTCTGGAACTGAAAGATCGAATTCTCAAGGGTGCTGTATTGGCACTGACCGCCGCCGCTGTCATGGCTTTTGGCACACAGGCCGAGGCCCAAACCCGAATTCGTGACCTGGTCACTGTGTCTGGCGTTCGCTCCAACCCTGTGTATGGATATGGCCTCGTGATTGGCCTGGATGGCACCGGCGACCAAACCACACAAACACCGTTCACCAGTCAAAGCATTGTGTCCATGCTGCAGCAGTCGGGCATTACCTTGCCACCCGGTGCCAATTTGCAGTTGAAAAACGTTGCATCGGTCATGGTGACTGCCAACTTGCCAGCGTTTGCACAGCCGGGCCAGGCCATTGACGTTACTGTGTCGTCCATCGGCAATGCCAAAAGCCTGCGCGGTGGCATGTTGCTGATGACCCCGCTGAAAGGTGCAGACGGCCAGGTGTACGCCCTGGCCCAAGGTCAACTGATTGTGGGTGGTGCAGGCGCTTCTGCAGGGGGCTCCAAAACCGTGATCAACCATTTGTCGGCAGGTCGTATTCCAGCGGGTGCCTTGGTTGAACGTGAAGTGGCTTCGCCTTTCCTGCTTGGTGAAACCTTGCAGCTTGAGTTGACCAGCACCGATTTCTCCAACGCCATTCGCGTGGCCGAGGCGATCAACAACAACATGGGGCCGAATGTGGCGCAAGCGCTGGATGGCCGCACCATCAAGGTTCGTGCACCTTCCAACCCCAACGACCGCGTGGCATTTTTGTCGCGTGTTCAAGAATTGAGTATCAACAAAGCCATGGGCAGTGCCAAAGTGATTGTGAATGCACGCACGGGTTCTGTGGTCATGAATCAGGCGGTGATGCTTGAAAGTTGTGCCGTGGCGCACGGCAACCTCACCGTGAAAATAACGTCTACCCCGGTCATTTCACAGCCTGCACCGTTTGGTCAGGGCGAAACCGTGGTCACTGAAGTGGCCGATATTCAAATTTCTGAAGCCGGTGGCGAGCTGATCGAAATCAAGGGCGCCGCGCAGCTGTCCGATGTGGTTAAAGCACTGAACGCTTTGGGCGCAACCCCCAGCGACCTGATTTCCATTTTGCAAGCCATGCAAACTGCTGGCAGCCTGAAAGCCGAACTCGAGGTGATCTAAATGACGCCATTGTCGAACAATCCGGTGGATACCCAACAAATGCTGTCGATGGATTCCCGCAGCCTGGAGGGTTTGAAGCGTGGCGCACGCGCAGAACGCGGCAGCGAAGAATTCAATGCTGCAGTCGATAAAGTGGCGGTGCAGTTTGAATCAATTTTCTTGCAAATGGCCCTGAAAAGTATGAGGGATGCCACGCCCGAAGGTGGCTTGTTCACCGACTCCAGCACCAAAACTTACCAGGGCATGTACGACCAGGAACTGGTCCAGAAACTATCAGGCAAAGGTTTGGGTTTGGCAGGCGAAATTGCCAGGCAATTAAAAGCCGGGGCTGGTGTGGGTGGCGAGCAAACCATTTTCCCGCCGGGACAGGTTAAAAAAGACTTGCCCTCAACTTTCCCGAAAACTGACCGTTAAGTCGTTCAAGACACCAAAGGATCCTGAATTATGTCTACCTCGGTCTACGGAATTGCGCTCAGCGGCCTGAATGCCGCGCGGGCCGGCATCTCTACAACATCCAACAACATTGCGAATAGCAATACGGTCGGGTACAACCGCCAGCAAGTAATTCAACAGGCGCGCCCGTCCACAGGCAGCGATGTTGGCTTCATAGGGCAAGGTGTCGACATTGCCTCGGTACAGCGTGTGTACTCTGATTTCATCAATTCGCAAGAACAGAAAGCCACTTCAGATGCTGCTTTTTACAATGCCAAGGCCCAGCAAATTGCGCGCGTAGATGCGATGATCGCCGACGATGCCTCAGGTCTTTCCAGCGCATTGAGCATCTTCTTCGGTGCAGCACAAACACTCTCGACCAACCCGGCCGATCTGGCTGCCCGCCAAAACTATTTGTCGTCTGCAGAAACCCTGAGTTCACGCTTCAACGGTTTGAATACGGTGATGGACGAACTGCGCAGTGCCACTAATTTGAAGGTGCGCGACACGGTTGAGCAACTGAATAACGCCACATCGCAAATTGCTGCATTGAACAACCAGATCGTGACTGCCCAGAACCAAACTTCCAATGGCGGGCCTCCCAATGATTTGATGGACCGCCGGGACAAATTGATTCTTGAATTGTCCGAGCAGGTACAAACCACGCGTGTGGACATGGCTGATGGTTCGACCAACCTGTTTTTGGCGAATGGCCAGTCATTGGTCATTGGTACTACCCAATTTCCGGTTCAAACCCAGGTTGATCCTCAGGATCCACAAAACCTGCTGGTGGGCATGACCACCAATGTGAATGGCCAAGATCGCCTGCTGGCATTCGATTCCGGCAGCTTGGGCAATGGCGCTTTGGCCGGTTTTCTCAGTTTCCGGGAAGATGAACTGACTGAGTACCAGAACACCATCAGCCTGCTGGCTGCGCGAATTGGTCAAACAGTCAACGACATTCAAACAGCGGGCGTCGACCTGGACAACAACCCGGCCAGTGCACTGTTCAGTTTCGGCAGCAGTGGCAGTTTTGTGGACGACATTTCTCGCGTTGTTCCCAATGTAAACAACAGCACGGTCAACCCAACGCAAGTCACCTTGCGTGGTCTGGATTTGTCCAAGCTTGGCCCTGCCGAATACGAAGTTCAAATTGTGGGTAGCCAACCTCGCTATCGCGAAGTGGGCTCGGATGGCCCGTTTGTTCCCGCAAGCCTGGTGACCGATCCCGGCGGTGATTACTTTGAAATTCGCGATCCTGCAGGCGCACCTTTGCTCAGTTTTCAACTGAACAATGCCACACCGCAGGAAGGGGACCGCTTTGTGCTAATGCCCGTGCGTGAAGCCGCATTGAACATGCGCACAGCGATTGACCGTCCATCGGAAGTCGCGGCCTCGTCGGCTGTGAATCCCAGTATCGGCAACAACGAGAACATACTGGCGGTGGCTGCATTACAAAATTCACGCACCCTGTTTCAGTCCAATAACTCGGCGGGTGTGTCCATTTCTGACGGCTTTAACCAGCTGGTGAGTCGAGTGGGCAACAAAACCCGTGAATTTAATCTGGCTGCTGAGTCGCGCGAAACCGTGTTGAACCAGGTGGCTGATTCACGCGATGCCTTGCAAGGCGTGAACATGGACGAAGAGGCCGCCAACCTGATCAAGTTTCAGCAGGCTTACCAGGCTTCCGGACGGGTTATTTCATTGTCCAAAGAATTGTTTGATCAAATCCTCAGCATGTTCTGATCGGGTTTCAAGGAAAAATTATGGCAATCGGCAGAATCAGCACCAACCAGTACTTCAAGCTCAGCACAGACCGCATGAGCAAACAGCAAACTGAGCTGGTGAAACTACAAGGACAGTTGGCGACGGGTCAGCGCGTGCTGAAACCATCAGATGACCCTTTGGCCATGTCAGTTGCTCTTGGCGCGAAGGCGGGTGTTAAAACCATCGACAGCTACCAAAGCAACATCACGTATGTGAACAACCAGCTGGGTCAAATGGATGTGGCCTTGCAGTCGGCTTCTGACATCATGGTGTCTATCAAGGAAGCATTCCTGCAGGCTGGTAACGCCGCACTTAGCCCGGCCGACCGCGAAATTATTGCGCAAGACATTGAGGGCCGCATGGAAGAGTTGCGTGGCATTGCCAACCGCACCGACGCCAA
Organism: Limnobacter sp. UBA3528; assembly: GCF_002377005.1. Lineage (NCBI taxonomy): Bacteria > Pseudomonadati > Pseudomonadota > Betaproteobacteria > Burkholderiales > Burkholderiaceae > Limnobacter > Limnobacter sp. UBA3528. The sequence goes on from NZ_DFOZ01000051.1 coordinate 18,323, forward strand.
CGGTTATTACATGTTCTCCGGTACTTTCCAGGATCAGGAGCCATTCCAGACCCCTGGTGGTGCGATTACTGGCACTTTTCTCGAAACATCCACAGCTGCAGCCGGTGAGGCTGTAGTGGGTCGTGAAATTCAGGTGGCCAGCGGCCGTTTTGTAAACCTCAGTATTACCGGTCAAGACGCGTTTGTTGATCCGAACACCAACGAAGACGCATTTGCGATTCTTCGTGATGCCGTTGCCTTGTTGCGCAACCCAGCTTACCCCAACGGGCAAGAGGGCGCTACACCGCAAGACACCTATCTGAGAGCATTCAATGACAAGGGTGCGCAGCTCGACGATATCTTTGATCAGGTTCAAATTTCCCGCACCAAGGTGGGTGTTCGTTTGCGTGAAGTAGAAACACTGCAGCAAATCAACCAATCTGCTCAGTTAGAGCTTGAGCGCGTTGCTGGCGAGGCGGTGGGGCTGGACTATGCCAAGGCCATCAGCGAGCTGTCACAGGGGCAATTGCAGCTCCAGGCAGCACAACAAAGCTTTGCGAGTACCTCGCAGTTGACCTTGTTCAACTTTATTGGCTGAACTTGAAGGGTCTGTGCTGGGGGTTTTTGCCAACCCAGCGTGGGTGACTTTTGATCCGAACTTGAAGGGTCACCGCTGCCCGAAAACTTGG
>NZ_DFOZ01000029.1:0-26273 GCF_002377005.1 Limnobacter sp. UBA3528
GGTAATACCCCCTGCAAACAAACGGGATTGAAAGTAGAATTTTCAACCAAAGAGGAAGAGAGTTCTGCAATGAAACAATCAAGGTTTACTGACAGCCAAATCATGGCAATCCTGAAGCAAGTTGAGAACGGCCTAGCTGTTCCTGACGTTTGCCGCGAGCATGGAATCAGCGTACCCACGTTTTACAAATGGCGGGCCAAGTTTGGTGGCATGGACGCATCTCTGATCGCCAGAATGAAAGAGCTGGAAGCTGAGAATGCGCGTCTGAAGAAGATGTACATCGAAACCCAGATCAAGAATGATTTGCTCTCGGAGGCACTTGGAAAAAAGCCTTGAGGCCATCTGAGAGACGACAGATGGCCGTGGATGCAGTCAACAAGCACAGTGTGAGCATTCGCCTTGCCTGTGAGGTATTTCAGATTAGCCAGACCTGTTACAGGTACAACAAAAAGCGTTCGGCAGAAAATGAACTGATCGCTGACTGGCTGGTTCGACTGACCACAGCACAGCGCAACTGGGGCTTTGGTCTGTGCTTTCTGTACTTGCGCAATGTCAAAGGCTTTGTTTGGAACCACAAAAGAATCTACCGCATCTACCGTGAGCTGGAATTAAACCTGCGAATCAAACCCAAGAAGCGCCTGGTGCGTGAGAAACCTCAACCACTGTTTGAACCGCTGAGAATTAATCATGTGTGGTCAATGGATTTCATGCACGACCAACTGGCCGATGGCAGAAGCATTCGATTGTTCAACGTAATCGACAACTTTAACCGTGAAGCATTGACCATTGAAATCGATTTCTCTCTGCCTTCAGAGCGCGTGATACGCGCTCTGAACCAGCTCATTGAATGGCGTGGCAAACCCGAAGCCATCATCGTGGATAACGGCCCCGAATACATCAGTGGTGTCATGGTGGCTTGGGCAGAAAAACGAGGCATCACCTTGAAATATATTCAACCTGGCAAGCCTCAGCAAAACGCCTACGTTGAACGCTTCAACCGAACAGTTCGCTACGATTGGCTGGCTCAGCATTTATTTGATGACTTGGAACAAATACAGGAACACGCAACAGACTGGATGTGGATCTACAATCACGAAAGGCCGAACATGGCCATCGGTGGAATCACACCCAAAATGAAGTTGGCCATGGCGGCCTAAGCTCTACTTTCGAACCCCGTTAAAAATGGGGGTATTACCAGCGCATCGGGTTCTCATGGTTTGTTGACCCGTTATCGCGAAGACTATCCTGGCCGTGGTTCTGGTCGTGAAAGTGATTTGAAGGTAACGCGTTTGAACCTTGGCTTTGGCTACAAGCTAACCCCTACCTTGTCGATTGGTGCAAACGGTTCCTATGAGCGCTATTTTCAGTCGATCAAACTGCGTGTGAATTTCCGCGATGCCGTGAGCAAGCTGGGGCCACCTGGAACAACTGCTGCACTGGATGGAGCGGCTGCTGCCGGGCTTGCGCCACCCATTCCTGGCGAGACCGATGGCAAGTTGCGTATATTTGGCTGGGCATTCAACGCGCAGGCTGGCCTGCTGTGGGAACCGACGGATCGCACTCGGATTGGCGCGTCGTATCGCCCCAAAACCCGATTCAACGGCAACCAGGGTGAGTTGACCATCAATGAGAATGCAGACACTGCAGCTTTCAGAGAATTTCTCAATGGCGGCCTGGTTACGGTGGCCGGACCAATACTTGGTATCAACGGCCCACAGGCTGCCGGCGATCTTGAACCACAACAACAAGCTCGCCAAAGCGTGATTTTCCCGGACGAGTTCCGCATCTCGCTGTTTCACCACTACAGCCCGAAACTGGACCTGATGGCCACTTACACCTATCAGGATTACACAGAGACTTTCCTGCGCTATGAGCGGGTTGCCACTGGTCGGGTGATTGAGGACGTTCCACAAAACTTCAAAGCGGCACATGCTTACCGGGTTGGTTTGAACTACAAAGCCTACAAACGCCTGACTTTGCATGCAGGTTATGGCATGGAAAACGGTGTGGTGGGTGACGACCTGCGCATTCCAATTTTGCCTGACAACGATCGCCGCTTCTACGGCATAGGTGCCAGCTTCACGCCCAGCCGTGACACCACGCTTTCAGTGGCTTACGGCATTATCGATGTGGACGCAGGCGCAGTGGGCAACAACAATCAGGTCACTCCGGTTGAGGTGTCCGGCGGCGAGTTTAAAGGTATTGCAGACCTCGACGCTGACTTCGTATCGTTCAGCTTGATTCAAAAGTTTTAAGTGTTGATAAAAACACCCTTGAGGCTGTAACTTGGAACGGTCGCTTTAGGCGACCGTTTTTTTCGCCTGCTCAACTTGTGCACGCAGCTCTACTTCCAGTGCAGGGTCCAGCCGCAACTGCTTGGCCAGTTCTTGCAGGTAGCTTCGCTCCATAAAACTTTCCTCGTCCACCACCAACACGCTGGCCAGAAACATCTCGGCGGCCAACTCAGGAGTAGTTGCATAACCCGCAATTTCCAGAGGGTCCAGCGGCTTGTTCATTTCTTGATCGAACCAGCGCTGCAATTGAGGATCGCTGGTAAGTTTTGCAATTTCACCGTCAATCAATTGGCGCTCTTTGGCATCAATATGACCATCGGCTTTTGCGGCGCCAATCAAGGCCCGCAAAATAGCTTGGCTGTGCTGCTCTACTTGTGGTTCTGGCAAACGGTCCACGGTTTGCGGTTCGCGTGTGGCGGCAATATTGCCTTGTTGCTGTTGCCAATTGCCATAAGCTTTATAAGCCAGCATGCCCAAGGCCGCCAAACCACCATAGGTAATCACCTTGCCTGCCATTTTTTTGTGGCGCTTGTTGCCCAACAACATGCCCAAGGCTGCTGTGGCGGCAGCACCGCCGCCAGCGCCGACCAACACATCTTTCATTTGCATATTGCCAGTGGCCTTGCCACCACTTTGCAACATACCAGTACCCGCTTTCAAGAGTTGATCAATCAGACTTTTCGAATTCACACACAGCTCCAGTTTTTTGTTCTTGAACTGAATGGACTGCGGCGATTAAAAAAGATTCCCTGCTTACTTGGGTGAGGTGTTGTAAGCACAACGAAAACCAAGGTGGGAGGTGCTGCTGGCCCCGGCAATGCCAATGCGAGCGGCAGGCCGATAACGCAGACAATATTCCGCAGCACACAGGTGTGAGCCACCCTTCAGGGTAAACAAGGTGTTGGAGTCTTGCTGCGGGCTGCACGAACAACAACCGGCCGGCTTGTCGAGGGCAGGAGCAGCGAAGGCCGACTGCGTCCATTCCCACACATTGCCGATCATGTCGTACAAACCATAACCATTGGCCGGAAACTGGCCCACAGCCACAGTACCCGGTATTCCACCGGGGGCGTAATACCAGGGAAACGCACCTTGCCAAACCTGCGCCATGCGTTGACCATTGGGTGCAAATTCGTCCCCCCATGCAAATTGGGCATTGTGCAGGCCGCCGCGTGCGGCAAATTCCCATTCGGCTTCTGTGGGCAAACGCCCACCTGCCCACGCAGCATAAGCTTTGGCATCTTCAAGGGCCACATGCACCACAGGGTGTTCGCTAAAATTACCGGGCAGCTCAGTACCTGGGCGAGGGTTGTACCAGCAAGCGCCCCGCACTGCTTTCCACCATTGATCGGGATTGTTCAAAGGCACTGGGCCTTGGGTCATTTGAAACACATGGGAATGACCCGTGCGCTCGGCAGCAGTCACATACTTCGTCGCCTCTACAAATTCGGCGAAATCTGAGTTGCGCACGGGAAAAACATCGATTGCGAATTCGGCCACACTCTCAGTGCGCTCAGGACGCTCTTCGGGATAATGGCGATTCGATCCCATTCGAAACTCGCCACCGGAGAGCATGTTGCAGAGTCTAGACATTCAATCCCATTTGGCTCAAAAAGCGCAGCATTTCAACCGGATTGACTTTACTGGTGTCGACATCAATTGTCACCTTGCCCAACTTGCCCTGAAAAGGATTGGGGCCTTTGTAGCGAGTCGATACCTGGTTACCTAAATCAGCACCTACCGTGAAGCCATCGTAACTGGTTGAAAATAAAACGCGCTTGAAAGTGTGCTTGGCCACTTGCTGACCATTCACAAACAAAGCACCTTCACCATCAAATGGGCGGCCAGTCATGCGCTGCTGATACCTGATTTTCAATTTGCCTTCGGGCAACACGTCGCTTGATTCCATTCTCTCGACATAAGGGACCAGGCTTTGTTCATAACACAGTTTGCCATTTTGAATGTAAAGCACCCAACCTGCATATTTGGCGCCTTGGGCCAGCAATACGCCATCGCCCGCAGCCTTGCTTCGTTCACATTCCAGCTCAATGGTGTGCGACAAACCACACACAATGGGTGCCACATCGCGTGCCAAACGCTCAACAGGTGGATAAAAATCCCAACGTGCCCGCAAGCCTTTCTCTTGCCTGTCCTGAACCAAACGAAGTACCAAATTGCGATCATCGAGAGGCAACACATTGTACTGTTGCGCGGCCTGTAACCATTTGCTTTTCAGGCGCTCCACAACCTCTGGGAACTGGGTCGCGAGGTCTGTGCCTTCGGCGGGATCTTTGCTCAAATCATAGAGTTCCCACACATCGTCCTCGAAAGGTTTGCCACGCGTGTGGCGCGCTACTGCACGCCAATTGTTCTCCATGTAAGCGCGGTGCCCCCCCAGCTCAAAGTACTGCTCACTTCGCGTAGGACTGTCAGCCTTGCTGAAGGTGGGCAACACACTTTGCCCTTCAATCGGCTTTTGAGGCTGACCTTTATACACAGTGGGGCGTTCAACACCGGTGGCTTCCAACAAGGTGGGGAACAAATCCACCACGTGCACAAAGTTGTTGCGCAATTCGCCCTGTGCTGCAATGCCCTTGGGCCAGCTCATAATCAAGGGGTCGGCTACACCTCCAAGGTGTGCATACTGTTTGTACATTTTGAATGGCGTGTTCGATGCACTGGCCCAACCCATGGGGTAATGGGGAAAGGTGCCCTCCTCGCCCAGCACATCGTACAACTGTGCGGCTTCTTCAACTGGAATCGGACGACCAAATGCAGGTGCGAACACATTGGGCGTGCCGGTGGGTGTGCCCTCAGGTGATCCGCCATTGTCAGAAAAAAGAACAACAATGGTGTTGTCGCGCACACCCAGCTCATCGAGGCTTTGCAACAAGCGGGCAATGTTGGAGTCCATATTGCTCATCAAACCTGCATACACTTCCATGTAGCGCGCCGTAATTTTTTTGTGCGCCTCAGGTAACTTGTCCCAGCTGTCTGAACCAAAGGAAAGCGGCGGCAATTCAACGGTATCGGGCATGATACCCATCGCTTTTTGTCGCGCAAGGCGCTCGGCACGCACGGTGTCCCAACCTTTGTCGTACTGGCCTTTGTAAGCATCCCGTTCACGGGCCCGAGCCTGCAAAGGCGAATGGGGGCCTGGAAAAGCCAAGTGAAGATAAAACGGTTTACCCGGCTCCAGCGCTTGCTGGGTGCGAATGTAGGTGATTGCGCGGTCGGTCAGGTCATCGCACACGAAATAGTCGGGGGTGTCTGGCGGCTCGACAGGCGCAATCCCGTCAAACAACTCGGAAGGTTTGAAGTAATCGGTGGAATGCCCCTGAAACCAGTAGGCACGGTCGAAACCGCGTTGCGTGGGCCAGTTGTCGTAGGGGCCATTGGCACCAGTGGTGTGTGCGTTGTTCAAGTGCCACTTGCCACTGAGAAAAGTAGACCAACCAGCACCCTGCAGTATTTCAGCCAAGGTGGCTGCCTCGTGTGTTAAATCCCCACGATAACCTGGGTAACCTGCGTCGATATCGGCCAGCCAACCCATGCCCGCGGAATGATGATTCAAACCGGTAAGGAACGAGGCTCGTGTGGGTGAACACATGGAACAAGTGCGAAAGTTGGTGTACTGCAAACCGGTTTTTGCCAAGGTATCGATGGCTGGGGTTTTTATTTCACTGCCGTAGCAACCCAAATCAGAAAAACCGCAATCGTCCAGCAAAATAACCACCACATTGGGCGCGCCGTCTTTGGCCTTTGTTTTGCTGACAGTGGCTGGGCGAGAATCCTGAAACGACAGGGCCACCTGCGCTGCCTCACCTTCTGGCAATGCTTTGGGTGTCATCAGGGCGCGTGCTTTGGTATTGGCTACGTGTGCACCGGTGGCAGCCACGCCCACTGTGGCTGCGCCCACGGCGAGGCCTGAGAGAAAAGCACGTCGTTTCAAACGTTTTGGAGACAAGTCTTCTGGATTGTCGTGGTCATGCTGATCGTCACTTTGCTGCGCCATGTTTGTCCCCTATTTGAATTGAATGTGTCTGATTTTTCTATTGCTTAACTAGTGACACTATTTGTGTCACTATATACAAAAGAAATCCGAACCTCAAGGAGTCGAGCACATGGCAATGCCTAAAGTTTTGAAGGTTCATGGTCTGGATCTTTCATACTTCACCGGAAAACTTGAAGCCTACTTGCGTGGCAAGCAAATTCCCTATGAACTGATTGAAATGGACACCGCTGATTTCAAACGCTGCGGCAAGGCCACTGGCGTGGCACAGATGCCCCAAGTGGAGTGGATCAACGGGCAATGGTTGAGCGACACCACCTTGATCATTGAGTTTCTGGAAACCTTGAAACCAGAAACATCGGTGATGCCGGAACACGTCACACTTCGATTTATTGCACAGCTGTTGGAAGATTTCGGTGACGAATGGCTTTGGCGCCCCGCCCTGTATTACCGTTGGGCCCATGCGCAAGACGCAAGGTTGATGAGCCACCGCTTGGCAGACGGCATGATGCGAGATGTACCACTGCCTTTCTTCATGCGGCGCTGGGCAATATTAAACCGACAACGGCTACATTTCTTGTGGCTTGACGGTGTGCGTAAAACCACCGCCAAGCGGATTGAAGCACACTATCTTGAAACACTGGATGCGCTTGAGTTGGTGCTTAAAAAACAACCGTTTCTTCTTGGTCAACGCCCTACACTGGCCGACTACGGCCTATACGGCAGCATGTTCAGGCATTTCTTTTGCGACCCCACGCCAGCGAGAATGATGCGTACGCGTGCCCCGGCTGTGCATGAATGGGTTGCACGCCTGTGGAATACAACACTGGCCGACTACAACAACGCACCATTTGCAGCGCAGTGGCCCGGCGAGTTAACCCCCTTGCTGAACATTGTGTGTGAAGAATTTTTGCCCTATATGCAAGCCAATGAACAGGCCATTGAGCAAGGCACTCGGAAATTTGAATTCGACAGCAAAGGGGTTCAGTTCAAAATACCCACGCAACGTTACCGTGCCTGGCGCTATCAACGTTTAAAAACGCGCTACCAGGCACTACCGTACTCAAGCCAACAAGAGATAAACACGTGTTTTCCCGAACTGGGCACAGCCTTGAGCAAACCTGTAACATGCCCTGTAGAGGCAAGAATCAAGGGCTTGCCCATAACAACACCCACAACAATGACAAGTAGAACATGGTGAAAGTAGACGGCCGCACCACACGCGGACAAGCCAACAAAAAACAGATTGTTCAGGCACTCATTGAGTTAATACGGGAAGGCCACCCGGCGCCCACAGCAGAAATGGTTTCAGCACGCGCGGGCGTAGGCCTGCGAACCGTGTTCAGACATTTTAAAGACATGGAAACGCTTTACAGGGAAATGACCAGTGAAGTGGATGCCATTGTTGCCCCCGTATTGGCCACCCCGGTGGTGGGCAATAACCTGCAAGAAAAACTGATGCATGCGATTGAGCGGCGCGCCGACATGTTTGAAAAGCTGGCTCCGCTTCAGGCTGCAAGCCTGGTGCACCTGCATGAATCCGAATATTTGCGAAACAGACAGGCCGATACAGTTGAGCTACAACGTTATTTGCTGAAAGCTTTTTTACCGAGCGAGATTGTTAAGGACAAAGCCTTGTTTGAGGCGTTTGATTTGGTACTGAGCATCGAAACATGGTTGCGACTTCGACGAGATCAAAAACTCAGCGTGAAGGCAGCCAAGAAAGTTCTCCAGCGCAGCGTTGAGCAACTATTGAAATAACAATTGGCTAGACGTTCAATCAAATCAGGCGATCAAGCAAGGCATCAAATTGTGCAATGCCTTGGTCGCGTGAAACCACAGCATCGCGAATCAACTGGCGAATACCCCAGAATGAGAGAATAACCATCCATACAAGGCCGGTGGCTGCGGCTTCATCCAGCCCTTTGGCCTTTCGAATGGCAGGCACCCAAAGCTTCAAAATGACCCCACGAATACCCAACCGAATGGTGTCCAGTTCAGGCGAATTCAAACCCGAACCCGCGATCAATTGCCACAGTGCATCGCCTTTGCCCACAGGCATATCCAAAGACACAAACACAGCCGCACGGATGGCCTGTTTGATGTCATCTGGGTTGTTGGTAATCGCCAGTGCCGTGCCTTGCATGGTGTCCGTAAAAATGGCCCATGCAGTAGCCCCCAGCAAACTTTCAAGGTTCGGAAAATGTTGATACACCAACTGTCGGCTTACACCGGCACGGTCAGCCAATGCACTCATGTTCAACACGCCCCAACCTGCTTCTTCGACCAGCTCAGCGGCTGCATTCAGCAGCGACTTTCGGCGATCGTCCTTACCAAGGTAAGGTCTTTTTTCCTGGGTTGCGCGTGTGTTCATTCAAATAAGCTGCAAGGTTGAAACTGACTACAGTGTGCCACACATTCAAACAAATTGACACAGTGTAAATATTAATGTTTTAATCAATTATTAGAAACCCGCAACCAAGGGTCAAATGAGACACACCTACACTTTGTATGGCTGGCACTTGTCCTATTTCACAGGCAAGGCACTTTGCTATTTGCGCTACAAACAAGTTGACCATGTGCTCAAAGCAGTCAACCTGTTTACCCTCACCCGAACCATCAAGAGGAAAACCGGTGCGGCAGTCATGCCGGTGTTGAAAACACCCTCAGGTGAATGGATACAGGACACCAGCGAGATCATTGACTACATCGAGTCGCTGCACCACAAAAACCCGGTGACCCCCAATACGCCCGTACAAGAATTCGCCTCCATGCTTCTCGAGGCTTGGGGTGATGAATGGTGGGTACCTATCGCCATGCACACACGCTGGAATTACCCGGAAAACTTCGCCTTGTTTGAACACGATGCCGGCAAAGCCTTGCTGCCTTGGGCACCGCGTTTTCTACAAAACAAGGCTGCACAGCGACCAGCAAAAATGCTGCGCGGTATGTTGCCTTTTGTTGGAATAGTGCCCGAGCAATACAACACCATGAATGAATGGACCGTGCAAATGCTCGATGCCTTGAACCGACATTTTGAACATTTTCCGTTCTTGTTGGGTGCACGGCCAAGCCTGGGCGACTTTGGTTTGGTCGGCACCATGTATGGCCACCTTGGCCGCGACCCATGGCCCAAACGCGAATTGATCGAACCTCGAATACATTTGAATGCCTGGCTGGAGCGCATGAAAAACCCGGCTGGGTACGCCACACAAAACCTGCTGGGCAACGATCAGATTCCTGAAACATTGAATCCGGTTTTCAAATCGATATTTGAAGAATTCATACCAATGGTGGAACAGGTTGGCGAATTGGCCACCCAATATGCCCAGCAAAACGGATTGAATCAGCGGCTGCCCCGCCGCATCGGTGAAGTCACTACGACCATGGGCGGAAAACCCTTCAAGCGCGGCGCCCTTCCCTACATGATCTGGATGATGCAACGCGCTCTGGATTGCTATGCCCAAATGGCAGACAGCGACAAACACGATGTTCGCACTTGGCTGAAACAACACAACGCGGAACATATTCTGCGCCTTAACCTGCCCCGTGTAGAGCGCAGGGCATTGACCGTGGCAGTGACTGAATTGCCACCAAAACACATGGAGAAAGCAGCTTGAGCAAAACCGTGGTTATCACAGGGGCATCATCGGGTATTGGAAAAGCCTTGGCCCTTGAATTTGCACAACGTGGTTGCAACCTTGGCCTGGCTGCACGCAGGCTGGACAAACTTGAAGCGCTGCGTGCCGAAATCGCACTGCTGCCAGGCTGTCAGAATTTACAAGTCGAAATCATTGAACTTGATGTCAACAACACAAGCGCTGTGGGGCCAACATTGCACACCCTGTTCAGTCATTTAAACCAGGTTGATGTGGTCATTGTAAACGCCGGTGTGAACAAGTTAACCGGTGTAGGCAAGGGCCAGTTAAACGATGAATTGGGATTGATGCAAACCAATTTGCTGGGTGCCATTGCCACCATCAATGCTGCTGTGGAATGGTTCAAACAGGCAGGTGGCGGTCATGTAGTGGGCATTTCATCGCTGGCCTCACTCACGCCCATTCCGAAGCAGGCAGCCTATTGCGCCACCAAGGCTGGGCTGTCCATGTACCTGGATGCCGCAGCCATTGAATTGAAAAAATACAAAATCGATTTCACCAAAATTCTTCCTGGTTTTGTAAAAACTGAAATCGTGGATGACATGGACAAGTTTCCATTTCTGGTATCGGCAGAACAGGCTGCCCGGGAAATGGCCAATCACATTGAAAAACGCCGCAGCGTCGGTGTGGTGCCAGGTTACCCATGGAAACTCTTGAAGCCTTTGTTGGCCAACATGCCCACGGGTGTGTGGCGTTACATGAAATGAACAGGCCATGAAACCTTCTTACTCCGTTCTTGGATTCATTGCGGTAGCTACGCTGATCGGCATGCTTGAATGGCACAGCGGCGAGCAAGCTGCCAGCAATGAGTTGGTGGTGACCGAGGCACAGCGTGCCTTTGTGCGCGAACAGGTTCTACAGGCGGGTACTCAGGCGAACAGTTCTGCAAGTTTTGAGCAAGCAATGGCCACCTACATTGATGAGGAGATTCTTTACCGGGAAGGCTTGAAACTTGGTTTGGAAAAAGACGATTTGATTGTAAAGCGTCGTGTGGTGCAAAAAATGCGCTTTCTGCTCGAGGACATGACCCCAATTGCACCACCCACTGAAGCTCAACTCCAGACCTGGCTGGGTCAAAACGCGCAACGCTATCAAACTGAACAAACAATTGTGTTTGATCATCATTTTTTCAGTCGCGGCAAACGCGGCGATGAAGCGTTTTATCACGCAGGCATTGCACGCGACGATTTGCTTGCGGGCCAAAAGGTTACATCTGACCCGTTTCCCCTGCAAACAGATTCTGAATTACTGAGCCGTGAAAGAATTGCAAAAGAATTTGGTGTAATCACCAGCACAACAATTTTCGATTTGCCCCTTGGTGAGTGGTCACCCCCCGTGCAATCACCGCTTGGCGTTCATCTTTTCAAAGTGAGCCAGAAAAATGCGGGGCGTACCATGACGCTTGAAGAAGCAGGCAGTCAACTTCGATCCGACTTGATCGCAGCCCAGCGGGAAGCTGTAAACGATGCCGGCCTGGCTGCCCTGCGTGCCACCTACACCATCAAGGAAGCCCCATGAAACCCTGGGCAGTCGCTTGCTTGCTGGGTATGGGCCTGCTAAGCGCTGGCATCACAGGCCATGCACACGAAATGGGCACCTCGGCCTTGATTGTTCACGAGAGCACCCAAGGCACTGGCCAGTTTGTGTTCAAACGCACCGTGGGATCAGATGACCAGATACCTCCGATCGACTTTCAGTTTGAACCGGCGTGCGAGTTACGCGATGTCAGCACCGAGTGGGAAGGCAACACGGAACTGATTCAGCGCGGCAGTTTTTTTTGCGGCGGTGCACTGACTGAGCACCAAATTTCAGTGAGCGGATTTACCCGGCTTGCACCCGATCTGATCGTTCTTGCAAGCCCACAGCAAGGTGACCGAATTCACGCAGTGCTCACGCCCAAAGAGTTCACTATTTCATTGGACACAAAAGCCCCAATAACACCTCCACTCGAATACCTCAGCATCGGAATTGAACACATTGTGTTTGGTTTGGACCATGTGCTATTTGTGGCCGGACTTTACCTGCTTTGGAGAAAACGAAAACAGAACGTAAAACAATTGATCGGGCAGTTCACCCTGTTCACGGTCGGGCACAGCCTGACTCTGGCCTTGTTGGTGTTGGGCTGGATTGCAGTACCCACACGCGCCATTGAAGCGTGGATTGCACTCAGCGTATTGTGGCTTGCCTGGGAGCTGGTTCGAGAAGAACCGGCTCAACCGTCGAACTGGTCCCATCTGTTATTGATCGCCGCTTTTGGTCTTTTGCATGGCTCGGGTTTTGCCCTGTCGATGGAAGAACGTGGGTTTCCTCAAGATGCACTGCTAAGCACGCTGCTACTGTTTAATCTGGGCATAGAAATTGGCCAATTGTGGATCGTCACGGTGCTGGCCACGGCATTCACACTACTCGAAAAAACCCACTTGCCCAATTACACACGCTTCGCCCAATATGCCCTAACCCTTTGCATCGGCGGCGCCGCACTGTACTGGACGCTTGAGAGGATTCACAGCTATGTATGAACACAGCACGGTGGTGCGCAAATTAATGCCAGCACGCCTATTAATTTCAACCATTTTTGTGCTGGGCCTTTCGGCCTGCCTGAATTCCAGCGACACAACTGTTGCCCAAACCAATACACCCACTACAGTAAGCCCGGCTGAACGCCCGGACGATGTGGAATGCCTGGGCAGTAGCGTGCGCAAGCAGGCCTTCTTTGGTGATTTGCACATTCACACCAAACTTTCTTTTGACGCCTACTTTTTCAATTCAATCAATGGCCCTCGCGAGGCTTATCAGTTCGCCAAAGGCGAAAACGCCTTTTTGCCCTCCGGTGAAGACCCTGACACACCCATGCGGCAAATCAACATTGGCCGCCCTCTCGATTTCGCGGCAGTCACTGAACATGCCGAACAACTGGGCACCTTCTCCAATATTTGCGAACTACAAGGCAACCTTCCAGCGGGCACCAACCCGGCCTGTGCGGTATTGGGGCAAGTGATTCGTGACAACGTATCGGTGTTCATTACAGGAAATGTGCCCCTTTACCTGCAACTGGTCACCAGCGCGGGTAGCCGCATACCCAGCACGCGAACCTGGGAAGAAATACAAGCCGTGGCCAATGCAGAGAACCAGCCCTGCAAATTCACCACCTTCAATGGCTATGAGTTTTCATCCAACAAAGGTGGGCAAGTTCTGCACCGCAATGTCATTTTCGAAGGTACCCAAGTTCCCGGCGATGTCATCAGTTCAATTCCGCCCATTCCGACCACCGACAACACCAACGACGAGTGGGGCTTGTTTGATCGCCTGAAAACCGAATGCCTTGATGTGGAAGGCTGTGACGTGGTCACCATTCCCCACAGCACCAATCAAAGCGATGGTCGCTTTGCTCGTGCACGCCAGGCCGATACTGGCCTGCCACTGGCCAGAAATAATGCCACACTGACTGCAGCCGATGCCACGTTGCGCAACACCTTCGATCGCCTGTTTGAAATTGTTCAACACAAAGGCGCCAGTGAATGCATCACCGGATTCAACAAAGGCTTAACCGGCGGCGAGGAATCGGGCTGCGGCTTTGAAGAATGGAAAACCCTGTGCAAAGGCAATTCAGATGACCCTGCCGAATGCGCCAAGGTTTGCAAGGGCAAACCCAATGACCCCTTGTTTTGCCAGGTTAACCGCCTGCAAGGCACCGGAAAAAGCATTCATGCTGCCAGCGAATGTACAGGCAGTGATATTGGTGGCTCAACTCCGGCCGACTGCACAACTCCATTGGATTACGCACGCAATGTGCTACCTGAAGGCAGTGCCATTCAACGCAAACTGGGCGTGAACCCTTATCAATACGGTTTCATTGGCTCAAGCGACACGCACAACGGCATTGCAGGCAACACAGACAAAACAAAATTTGCCAAAAATTCTGGCCACGGCGGTGTACTGGACGACGAACCCAACGAAGCCTTGGGCAACTGGGAATGCAAACAGCGACCATTGCCCACGGATTCCATCACTGGTTTCAAATTGCCATTCAGCACCGAATCAGCCGCAGACCCCAACAACTGCGAAGAGCGCGTATTCAACCCGGTGGCCTCGAATTTCACGCCTGGCGGCTTGGCCGGTGTGTGGGCCCGTGAAAATACGCGCAAAGAAATTTTTGCTGCACTAAAACGCCGAGAGACTTTTGCAACCTCGGGCTCGCGCATGCGCATCCGCACGCTCGCATTCAGCAAGCCTTTCCCTGGCAATATTTGTGAGCAATTGGCTGCAGGTGTAAGCCCAATTGAAGAAGGCTTGGTGGAAGGCGTTCCCATGGGTGGCACGCTCGAGGTTGCTTTGAATAACACCAACAAAGGGCCCTACATTGTGGCCTATGCCATTCAAGACCCAGGCGGCGAAGAAGCGGGCGTACCCTTACAGCGGCTTGAACTGATTAAAACCTGGGCCGACTCAAAAGGCGACTTGAAACAACAGGTTCTAAAGCTGGCCGAAAATTCCAACGCACCACAGCCCAATTCTGATTGCAGCATTCAGCAGCAAGGCCCTGAGCAAATGTGTGCGGTGTTTCATGACACACAATTCAACGCCAATCTTGGCGCCAGCTATTACGCCCGTGCACTGGAAAACAACTCATGCCGCTGGACCACGAAAATGTGTACAGCCAAAGGTGTGCAATGCGAAGCACTGCAACCAGGTAACGGATTGTTTTCCGCGCAAAGTGGTTTTGCCGGTTACGAAGGTTGTTGTCGCATTGAGGGTGAGCCTGGGAATTTCCGCGGTGACTTCCGATTCATTACCCAACAGGAACGCGCCTGGAGTTCGCCCATTTGGGTTGAAGGCAAATTACAAGGTTCTACGCCATGATCAAAAAACTGCTGATTGCATCCCTTGCCTTGATGGCTGTTGGTGCATCCATCGCCTATGTTCAACGCAGCAATATTGCCCTGACACTGGTTGAAAAAGTAGCCACAGAACGCATGAAGAACCCGCTGGATGGTTTAAGCGATGGTTTGCATGTGGGTTTGTGCGGCACTGGCTCACCCTTCCCCGACCCACAGCGCGCAGCCCCTTGCACCTTGGTGATTGCAGGCAAAGACATGTTTTTGTTCGATGCTGGCAGCGCCGCCGCCAAACAGATTGCCAACATGAATTTTTCAACAGGCCAGCTCAAAGGTGTGTTCATCACCCACTTTCATTCCGACCACATTGACGGCCTTGGCGAAGTGCTAATGACCCGCTGGGCGCAGCACACTGAAGGGCAACGATTGACCGTACATGGCCCCACCGGCGTGTCCAATGTATTGAATGGCTTCAAGATGGCCTACGAAGCCGACAATGGCTACCGCACGGCACACCACGGCGCTGCAACCATGCCCCCTGAACTGGCCGGTGCCGACGTGAATGAGTTCACGGTACAAAAAGGCAGTACCACCACCGTGCTTCAACAGCCTGATTTGCTGATTGAAGCCTTTGCGGTGAACCACCAACCCATTAACCCGGCGGTGGGTTATCGAATTGCCTACAAAGGCCGAACCGTGGTTCTTAGTGGCGACACCACCAGTGACGAACAAGTGAAAAACGCGGCCCGCAAGGCTGACCTGTTGGTACATGAAGCACTAAGCCCCGAACTGGTGGCCCGTTTGCAAGACACTGCCATCAAAAACCAGCGAAGCAAGCTCGCCAAAATCTTCTCCGACATTCCCAACTACCATGCAAGCCCACTGGATGTAGCTGTGCTGGCGCAGGAAGCCGAGGTTGGCCATGTCGTGCTGAGCCACATTGTGCCGCCATTGCCCTTGCCACCCCTGAAGGAAATCTTTCTGGGCAAGGCGCCCGATGTATTCCAAGGGCCCTTCCGCATTGGGGAAGACGGCGATTTCATCAGCCTGCCCGCTGGCAGCAAAGAAGTGATTTACGGTCGCCGATAAAACTTTTTCCCAATTCGACAAGATTTCTTGTTACATTTGAAAAAAATGAGAATTGGAGACAAAAATGTCAGCATCAACCTTCGACGTGGTCATCAAGGGTGGACGGTATTTTGATGGCACAGGTGGCCCTTCGGCCATTCGACACATCGGTATCAAAGACGGCCGTATCGCCGCAGTCAGCGAAACAGCGCTTCAATTCGAGGGCAACCCGCGAATTATTGATGCGACCGGCCATTGGGTCACCCCCGGTTTTCTGGACACCCACACCCACTACGACGCCGAAATGATCGTGGCCCCCAGCCTGTCTGAATCGGTTCGGCATGGGGTAACTACCGTACTGGTGGGCAGTTGCTCACTCAGCATGATTTGCAGCGAAGCCGAAGATGCTTCGGACATTTTCACGCGCGTGGAAACCGTGCCCCGTGAAAAAGTGCTCCCGATTCTTCAAGAGAAAAAAACCTGGAGCACGCCGCGCCAGTGGGTTGAGTTTGTGCAAAAACAACCGCTGGGCCCGAACCTGATTTCATTTTTGGGCCACAGCGATTTGCGCGTGGGCACCATGGGTTTGCTGGACTCCACCGACCGCAAAATCAAGCCCACAGAAGCCCAAATGCAGAAAATGGAAGCCACGTTGACCGAGGCGCTGGACGCTGGTTTCCTGGGCCTTTCAACCATGTGCCTGAAATGGGACAAAATAGACGGCGACCGCGCTTGGTCGAAAAGCTTGCCCAGCACCTACGCACGCTGGAGCGAGCTTCGCCGCCTGAACAAGATTTTGCGCAAGTACCGCCGCGTGCACCAGGGCGCACCGAACGCAGCCAACCCGCTGCAAATTTTCGAGTACCTGATTGAAACACTGGGCTGGATTCGCAAACCCCTGAAAACCACGCTGATTGCGCTCATCGACTTGAAAGGCAACAAAACCGTTCGGCCCATGGCGCAAATTTCAAGCAAGGTGGTGAATTGGCTAGGCGGTGCATTCCGCTGGCAGTTGCTGCCCACGCCGTTTACCGTGTATGCAGATGGCATTGATGTGGTGTTTTTTGAAGAATTTGGTGCAGGCGAAATGGCGCTTGACTTGCGCACGCAAATTGAACGCAACAGCCTGCTTCAAAACGAAGATTACCGCCGCCAGTTCCGCAAGTTTTATGGCCAGAAACTCAGCCCGCGTGTTTGGCAGCGTGATTTCGGTGATGCCATTATTCTGGAATGCCCCGATGCCAATTTGGTGGGCAAAAACTTTGATGAAGTGGCCCGCGCACGCAAAGTGCATGTGGTCGATTTGTTTCTGGACTTGGTGGTGCAGTTTGGGCGCCAGTTGCGCTGGTACACCACCGTGGGCAATCACAAGCGCGAGGTAATTCGCGAACTGGTGCAAGACAAAAATACACTGATCACTTTCAGCGACGCAGGCGCGCACATTCGCAACATGGCGTTCTACAACCTGCCCTTGCGCTTTCTGAAACTGATCCAGGAAACCATCGACGAGCACCAACCCATCATGAGCATGGAACATGCAGTGTGGCGCTTAACCGGCGAGCAGGCCGACTGGCTCGGCATTGAAGCCGGCAAGATTCGCGTGGGTGACCGGGCTGATGTGGTGGTGCTGAACCCGGATGCGCTGAATCAGAACCTTGAACAGGTGAGCTGGGGCGAGATGGAGAATTTTGGCTTGCAACGATTGGTGAACAGAAACCCGGGCGTCGTAAAACATGTGCTGATTAATGGCAAGATAGCAGTTGAGAACGAGGCCGTAGTGCCCGAACTCGGCAAAGAAATGGGCTTTGGGCAATTTTTGCCTGCAAGAACCTGAACAAAGTAAAAAACCAAACAATCCACGGAGAAGTACGATGATTGGATATGTAACACTCGGCACCAATGACCTGCCAAAAAGCGGTGAATATTTTGACAAGCTGCTGGCACCCTTGGGCGCCAAGCGCGTGCTGGACTTGCCGCACGGTATTTTCTGGGGCACCAGCCTGGCCGAGCCATTCTTGGGCATCATGAAACCTGCCAACGGCCAAGCTGCCAGTGTAGGCAACGGCACCATGGTTGCGATTGCTGCCAAAGACCGCGCACAGGTCGACGCTTTCTATGCCCATTGCAAAGAACACGGCTGCACCTGTGAAGGCGCACCCGGCGAACGCATGCCCGGCTTTTACGCGGCCTACTTCCGCACACCGGAAGGCCACAAGATGAACATTTTCAAAATGGGCTAAAGCTTGAATTCAGTTGATTCAATCATTGACGAGTTTGCAGGCCTTGAAGAAGTGCCTGCACCCTGGACCTTGACCGGCAAAGGATTGATTGTGGTCATGCGCAGCAAGGCTGCAAAGCTGGGTGCTGACAAACGCATTCCGCTGGACATTCGCGAGACGCTGAAAACACCCTTGAGTGTGTTGATGTTCGTGGACTACACCCATTCCAACGCCGGGCCTTACAAGGAATTGCTCTACATTCCGGGCACCGCACAGTTCAGTGAAAAGCTTGGCAACAAACGCCTGCCAACCATCAGCAATATTGTGGTGAGCAGCGCGAGCAGCGTTAAAAATGGTCGAATCAATTGGGGCATTCCGAAAAACCTGTGCAGCTTCGATGTTGCACAGGGTCCGGAAGGGGTGCAGGAAATCAACCTGCACCACGACGGTATCGCCCAGTTTGAACTGGCCTACCGCGGCAAGGGTTTTTCCTTCCCGATTCACACCAGCCTGGTGCCCGGTTTCATGAAAACACTGGGTCAACGCTGGCAAGGTCAGGAGTTTTTATACAGCCCAAGTGCGAAAGGCAAGGCCCGGTTTGCCAATGTGCATGTGCTACAAAACCTGGGCGATGCCTTTCCGGATCTGGACATCAAGGATGTGGTCACTGCACTTGAAATCACCCAGTTTCAGATGACTTTTCCAGTGGCCCACATCGCTTGAACTAACTGCTCAAACTTATCGGTCAAACAAAGGCTGCAAGTCGGCCTTTTTGTTGATCCCCGATTGCAAAGCCAACATCAGCAAGATGCGTGCTTTTTGGGGTGACAAATCATCGGCCATGACAGCACCTGCATCGAACGTAGTTTTACCGCCACCCACAAAGCCATAGTTGGCCATCACCCGACCCTGGTGCACGCGCGTTGAAATGACCACGGGCACGTTTTTCGACAAGGCGTACTGCACTGCCTCAAACATGGGGATATTCATATTGCCCATACCCAAAGCCTGAACAACAATACCCTTCACGCCACGGTCAACGGCATTGCGCAAAGCGGCGCCTGTTGCACCGCCATACATGGCAACAATTTCCACCTCAGGCATGGGGCCATCGACCAACTGGAATGTTTGGCGACGCAGCGGTGTCGTGGCATACATGACACGGTCCGGGTACACCTCACCAATCAAGCCAAACGCACCGCTCTGGAAGGTTTCAACGTTCTGCGTGTGGGTTTTGGTCACATAACGCGCAGCATTGATCTGGTTGTTCATGGCCAACATCACGCCCTTGTTCCTGGACTGTTCATCCACCGCAATTCGCACGGCATTCAGCAGGTTACGGGGGCCGTCAAAATCAGACGAAGAGGCGTTGCGCTGGGCACCAATCAACACCACGGGCTTTTCAGAACGCACAGTCAGGTCCAGCCAAAATGCGGTTTCTTCCAGCGTATCCGTGCCGTGGGAAACAATCACACCGGCCACTTCAGGACGAGCCAAAGCTGCATTCACTTCCTTGGTCAACTGCACCCAACGTGGCGGGTCCATGTAATCGGATGGCACATTCGACAAACTCTTGACCTGAATGTTGGCGTACTTACCCACATCGGGCACCGTGGCCAACAAGTCTTCACCTGAAATGGCTGGCACGGGCGCATTTTTCACCGGGTCAATTTTCATGGCAATGGTGCCGCCGGTGGCAATGAATTGCACCACGGGTTTGTCTTGTGCATGCACGGCAAAAGTAGTGGTCAGCAAGGCTGACGCAAGCAAGGCTTTTAATTTCATCCCAATCTCCTGTTTTTATGGAAGTCGCCCCGACACTTGGTTTTCGAGGCCGGTTAACTCTAACAGGGTAAGTAAATTACCCGCGGGTCACTTAGTCAGAGTAGTCACAGGACTTGCCACACTTGTTAACCAACGCAGAATTTGATAGGCACTGCGATGTAACCTTTCCGGGAAATCCGGCGAATACCCTCCTGAACAAAACGCAGCATGCGGAGGGTTGTATGACAAATCGCTTGAACTTCATGGCAGGCACAGGTGCTTTGGCCCTCCTCGGCCTGGGCAGTTCACCTGCTTTGGCCCAGCAGGGCAGTTGCAATTGGACGAGCCCCGCTGAGCGCATGATCGTCGCCGAGCTTTACACGTCGGAGGGCTGTAGCAGCTGCCCACCAGCTGACCGTTGGCTAAGCAGCCAGCTGACCACACCCGAGCGGGCAAACAATATCCTGGCGCTTTCATTTCATGTGGACTACTGGAATTACATCGGCTGGGAAGACCCCTACTCGAAAAAGCAATTCACCGAACGGCAATACGCCCACAAACGCACCGGCAATGTGAGTCAAATTTACACACCGCAGTATGTGTTTTCCAACCGAGAGGTTCGTCGTTGGGGCCAGGCCGGGCTGATTCCTCAGCGACTGGCTGCCATGCAACAAGACAAGGCACCCGTGGGCCTGCAAGTGTCGCTGGAACGAAAGGCAAGCAATCAGGTCGAAGTGGAGGTTAAAACCGAATGGCTGGATGAACGTTATTCTGGAGGGCGCGTGTTTGTTGCCTTCTATGAAGACAATTTGAGCCAACAGGTGAAGGCCGGAGAAAACCGGGGCGAATTATTGAAACACGACCGGGTGGTGCGGCATTTGAGTGAAGCGAAAAAAGTGTCACCCACCGCGAAGGTTCAGGTGTTCAAGCACACCTTGCCAGCCGACTGGAACCAAAACAATGTGGGGCTTGGCGTGATTGTTGAAAACAATGAATCCAATACCGTTCTTCAGGCATTGAATGCACCAAGGGCCCTAGGCCAGTGCAGTTGAATATTGATTGAGTGATTTAAAAGAAGGAAATACCACCATGCAACGTCGTACAGTCATCGCAGGTTTGGCCGCCATCGGCGCAGGTCTGTTTTTCACAAAACCCATGAGTTCAATTGCCAGCATGAACAAGCTGAATAAATCTGAAGCCGAATGGCTGAAAATCATCAAGAAAGACCAGTACAACGTGCTGTTCAAAGAGGCCACCGAGCGCCCGTTCTCCAGCCCCTTGAATGACGAGAAACGCAAGGGCACCTATGTGTGTGCAGCCTGTAACCTGCCGCTGTTCCCTTCCCAATACAAATACGACAGTGGCACTGGTTGGCCCAGTTTTTTTGATGCCAACAAAGGCGCACTGAATACCAAAACCGATTACAAACTGATTTTGCCGCGCACGGAATACCACTGCAGCAATTGTGGCGGCCACCAAGGCCATGTGTTCGACGACGGCCCTGCCCCAACCGGCAAACGCTATTGCAACAACGGCCTGGCGCTAGCGTTCGTTCCCGAAGGTCAAACATTACCCGCAGTTCGAAAGGCTTGATCAAATGAAATCCATGAAACTGAAAACAAGTCTGGCTTTGGCCATGGGCTTTCTGGCGGCAACAGGTGCGCAGGCTGAAACAAAAACCGCGGTGTTTGGTGGCGGCTGCTTCTGGTGCACAGAAGCCGACTTTGACAAAGTACCCGGCGTGTTGAAAACCATATCTGGCTATGCCGGTGGCCAATATAAAGACCCGGATTACAAAGTGGTCAGTGCTGGTAAAACCGACCACACGGAAGTGGTCGAAGTGACTTACGACGACACGAAAGTCAGCTACAGCGAACTGGTGGAATACTTTTGGAAGACCATTGACCCTACAGTCAAGAATCGCCAGTTTTGCGACAGTGGTACGCAGTACCGCAGCGGGTTTTATTATTTGAACGATGAGCAAAAGAAAATTGCTGAAGCCAGCAAAGCCAGGTTACAGGCCAGTGGCAAGTTCAAAACCATTCATACCGAAGTGGCACCAGTGGTGAAGTTTTACCCGGCTGAGGAATATCATCAGGATTACTACACAAAAAATCCGATTCGCTACGGTTATTACCGCAATGGATGTGGTCGCGACAAACGATTGGAAGAACTTTGGGGCGCGAAAGCGAAGCCTTAATCAGGCTGACTCAAAAGCTGGCTACAGTGAAGTGGAAGGTGCTGCCCTTGCCCACTTCACTTTCAAGCCAAACCGTGCCCTGCATCAATTCCACCAACTTGCGCGTAATGCTCAAGCCAAGCCCGGTGCCACCAAAATTTCGGGTCACTGAAGAATCGGCCTGCTCAAACGGTTTGAATATCGCTTCCATTTTTTCAGGTGCAATACCAATGCCCGTGTCACGCACTGAGCAATGCAATTCTGTTTGTCCCAGCGCATTGGTATGAAAGTCCACAAACAGCCTAACCCCACCCTTTTCCGTGAACTTGATGGCATTGCCCACCAGGTTGTTTACCACTTGCAGCAAACGCACAGGGTCGCCCACAAACTCCGTTGCGCAGCGGTCCGAAAACTCGCACTGTAGCATCAATCCTTTCGCAGCAGCTTTAGGCAACATGGGGCCAATGGCCTGTTCAAACACTTTAGCCGGGTTGAAGCTGACTTTCTCTAGCGTCATCATGCCGGCTTCAATTTTCGAGAAATCAAGAATCTCGTTCACAATTGTCAGCAAAGTGTTGGCAGACTCATGCGCCACTTCAATGAATTCCCGCTGGGGTTTGGTCAGTTTGGTTTCAAGCACCAGTTCAGTCATGCCCAGAATGCCATTCAACGGCGTACGAATCTCATGGCTCATGGTGGCAAGAAACTGGCTTTTTGCGCGACTTGCACTTTCGGCCAGTTCTTTGGCGCGCAATTCATCATCCAGGTGTTCTGCGGTTCGCTTGATCATTTCAAACGCCGGGCGAAACTCAGTGGGCAAACTCTCAATTTGCGAATTCAAATCCGAATTCACATGCTCAACGGCACCCAACCAGCGCTTAAGCGGAAACCAGATCACCAACATGCCACCGATCAACCCACCTACAGCCGACAACATGGCCACGCGAATCAAACCCCAAAAGCCCTCTGCAATCGCATCCACCGCAAAAGTAAATCGAAGCACGCCATAGTCAAAACCGCCTGCATTCACTGCCCAGTTCACGTCATATAGCTGGGCAGCCACCTTGTCGCGCAGCCACTTGGGCGCCGTGGTTCTATCGATTTGAGAGTTCTGGCTTTGTATCACGGCACCTGTCAGATCAATGAACTTGGCTGAAGCAAAGCGCGATCCCGGAATGGCCATGTCCAGCGTGCGCTGAATGGTGTCGTAATCTCCGATCACAGCGCTGTCAGTCACTACGTGTGCAACCACGCCCACCATCATATTGGCGGAATCCTGAGCTTCTTCTAATGCACTTCGATACTGAAAATTAGAGAATGCAGCAAAACTGATTATGACGAAGGCAAGCAAGGCCACCGAGTAAAGCAGAAATACCCGACCAACCAGCGAAGATGGTAATACGCGAATCATCTGACGCTAATGGGTGCAGTGGCATAAAAGCGGCGGTAACTGTCATAGTCCCTGTCGCTGGATGACAGAAAATGACTTTCTGGATCCATGCCAACGGATTCGGAGGCGCGCCTTAATATGTCAGCGCCTTCGCGGTTCTTGTGCATGTTCTGAAACGCATTGGCCACTGCGCGCACGTCTTTCGCAGGCACTTTACTGGATGCCATCAAGGCCAAATCCAGATAGGGCTCTGAAGTCCACAGCACGCGGAATTTGATGCCTTCAGTTTCGGCGTAACCATCAATCAATGCAGAATTGCTGCCTACTGCAACTGCCCTGCCCGCCAGCAACTGCGCAAAGGCTGCGTTTTGATTGCCGGCGAATATCGGATTGGTTTCTATGCCTTTGTTGATCAGTTCAGCCTGTGGCAAGCGGTAACCGATGAATGCTTCGCGACCGGCGTACACCACGTTCGCACCCTTCAAGTCTTGCAAGGTTCTGAAAGGTGAATCATCAAGCACGGCAATTTGACCCTGCAATGCCGGGCCAGTGCGCCGACCAAACACTTTCCAGCCCAAACGGTCGCGCTCGGGGCTGAACAAGTGGTTGGAAAATACGAATTCAACCTCTTGTGCCAACACATAGGCTGTGGTGTCAGCTGAAGTGCGACCAATCTTCAGCTCCAGCTGTACGCCACTTTTCTGACTGATGTAAGCGATGATGGGGTTCCAATACGCAGCAGTTTTGGGAATGTCCCACTGGTTCACAGGTGAAAAGCGGTAAACGGGTTGCTGGGCAAAGGCTAAAGAACTACTTAATAGCGCGGCCATGGCCACAAAAAACAAACGCAGCGTCATCTTGAAATCTCATCGGTATTGCGGGGATGAGCAAGGATAAACGCTGCGTTTGAATTTTAAACTATTAAATAATAGGTGTTTTACAATTTAACTATTGGATTAAACAGTCAAGCTTGTGAACAACCGCCAAACTGCACACCTTTGAACTGCTGGCGTAACTCCGATTTCTGTACCTTGCCGGTGGCACCAATCGGCATGGCATCAACAAATTCGACATCGTCAGGAATGTGCATTTTTGTAATTCGGCCTTCGTAAAACTGCAACAACTCTTGCTTGCTCACCTCAGCACCTGGACGTTTTACAACAATCAACAGCGGGCGCTCATTCCACTTTTCATGCGGAATGGCAATGACCGCTGACTGCAATACAGCCGGATGGGACATTGCAATATTTTCCAGATCGATTGAGCTGATCCACTCCCCGCCCGACTTGATTACGTCTTTGGTTCGGTCCGTGATCTGCATCAAGCCATCGGGTGCCATGCGGGCCACGTCGCCTGTGGCGAACCAGCGTTTACCGGTTTCATCATGGCTGAAGGCTTTGGCTCCATCGCCACCATAGTATTCACTGAGCACCCAATGCCCGCGTACATGCAGTTCGCCGCTCTGCTCGAAGTCCCAAGGCAGCTCCGTGCCGTCTTCTGCCAGCAATTTCATGTCCACGCCAAAAATGGTTCGACCTTGCTTGGCCACAATTTCATACTGTTCCTGCTTCGGTAAATTGCGTTCATCACCGCTGAGCTTGGACACAGTGCCCAAGGGCGACATTTCCGTGCTGCCCCAACCTTGCATCAACTCAACGCCCATTTCGTCGAATTCCTTGATCAGGCTCACCGGCACAGCCGAGCCACCCACCAGCGAGCGCTTCAATGTGCTGAAAGTCAGGCCGTTCGTTTTCATGTGGTTAATCAGTCCCAGCCAAATGGTGGGCACACCGGCTGCAACGGTTACCTTCTCGCTTTCCAGCAAGTTGTAAATTGAAGGACCATCGAGTTGCGGTCCGGGCATGACAAGCTTGCAACCTGTCATCAGCGCAGCGTATGGCAGGCCCCACGCATTCACATGGAACATGGGAACGACTGGCAACACAATGTCCTTTCGGGTCAATGCAATGGCATCGGCACAATTGGACATCATCGCGTGCAACATCGTCGAGCGGTGGGAATAAAGAATGCCCTTCGGATTCCCGGTAGTACCTGACGTATAGCAAAGGGTACAGGCTGAATTTTCATCAAAATCTGGCCACACATAATTGTCGCTTTGCACAGTCAGCAGGGCTTCGTAATTCAACAAGCCCGCCACAGGGGAATCAGCAGGCATTTTGTCTTCGTCGATCATCAACACCCAGTTTTTTACGCTTGGACAATGCGGTGCGATTGCCTTGATCAGGGGTGCGAAAGTCCAATCAAAAAAGATGGTGGTGTCTTGCGCGTGGTTGATGATGTAGATTAACTGCTGCGGTGTGTAACGCGGATTCAGGGTGTGGGTCACAGCCCCAATGCCGGCCACCGCATAATAAATTTCAATGTGCCGGTGATTGTTCCAGGCAATCGTTGCAATGTTGTCGCCTTGCTCTACACCCAGGGCATGCAGCGCATTGGCAAGCTGCCGGGTTCGCGCAGCCATGGCCTTGAAGGTGATTCGGTGAAGGTCGCCTTCAACGCGGCGACTGACCACTTCCTGTGCGCCGTAAAAACGCTCGGCATGCACCAAAATAGAGGAAAGCAGCATGTTCTGCTTCATCATCAAACCAGGCTTCAACATCGTCTCTGTCTCCTTGTACTGTTTGGAATATTTTTACAAAGTGTAACCCATGAAAGCGGAACCTCGGTTCCAATTTTTAAGGACTTTTTGCATGCCCATGTCTTCGTGTGACAACAACTTTGATAACTTGATTCCACGTCACGAATAAACTTTTTAAGCAGCATCAAAATGACTTTAAACAGTGCCTCAGGCTACTGGCAAAACATTGATTGTTGATTTGCACCCAAATTTGA
>NZ_DFOZ01000032.1:0-1314 GCF_002377005.1 Limnobacter sp. UBA3528
AGCGATTCTGACTCCGACAGCGATGTAGAAGGTGATACTTCAGGGTTGATCGGCGGCGTTGAATCACTGAACGACGGCTTGGAGCAAACACCACTTGCACCAATCACCGCAGTAACTGGTGCAGTGGCTGACGGCCTGGCTACAGTGTCTGATGGCATCGCGAGTGTTTCAGACCAAGACCCAACCGGTGTTGCAAACTTGCTCGCTGAAACGGTTGGTCAGCCTCAAGAGGGCTACACCAATGACCAAGAAGGCCTTGCCGGCACAGTGAGCAACCTGTCACAAGGTTTGGCGGAAGGCGCTGAGCCAACACCACTGGACCCAGTGGTTGATCCCTTGGCGCAAACCTTGGGCTACAGCGAGAACGAACCTGCTGCGCAAGAAGATATGATTTCAGCAGCAGCCGCCAACCCACGTGCAAGAAACAAAGGGGAGGTGGACGGTGTTGCTCAAGGCCTGACGAAAGTTGGTAACGTCCTTGCAACGGACGAGAGCCCATTGAGTCCATTGACTGCCGGCATCTTGGCTCCAGTCGTAGGCACCAAGGAAGACAGCACCGGCTTACCCGGCGTACCCGGCACCTTGCAAGAAGTGGCGGAAGGCCTGACTGACCTGACCAATCCAGACAGTGCCTTGGCACCTTTGGCACCACTCACCAATGGTCTGGCCTTTGTAATTGCAGGCGGTGAAGACCCAACTGGCGGACAACTGCCAGAGCAACTCACTGGTGGCTTGGCTGGTGGCGTGGCAGTGCTTGGCGAGCAAATCGTGTCCAACGCCGAAGCAGCTGGCCCTGGCGCACCGCTCATTGAAACAGTTGGCAACCTGCTGGGTGGCGAACGTGCTGAGGAGGATGGCGGCGAACCTGGTGAAGGTGAAGAGCCAGGAGAAGGCGGCACAACTGGGACACCACTGGACGTGATACTTGATCCAATTGCTGACGCATTGGGCGGCGGTGCTCCATCACTGCCAGGCCTGCCTGGCGGCGGTGAAGGTGGCGCGCCTGAAACTCCACTGTCACCCTTGACAGACGCGTTGATGGAAAATGCAGACCCAGCGGTTTTCGCTGAGAGCTTGGCAGGTGTAATCGAAGACATCGGCACCAACACACCTCTTGAAGCTGTAACCGAACCTCTGGTTGACGCACTGCGTTCCGGTGGCTTGCCAGACATGGGCGGCGGTGACGATGGCGAAGAGCCTGGAGAACCCAACCCAACAGCTGGCCCAATCGAAAGCGCAGCCCAGCAGTTTGTGGATGTTGCTCCAATCGAAATGATCCCTGTGATTGGCCAACCAATTGAAGACGGTATCATC
>NZ_DFOZ01000032.1:1622-2076 GCF_002377005.1 Limnobacter sp. UBA3528
TGAAGACGGTATCATCACTGGCGCTGCTGCACTGGACGGCCTGCTGGCCGGCGGTATCCCAGGTGCACCTGCAATCCCAGGTCTGCCTGGTGGTGACGAAGGCGAGCCAGGCGAAGGCCCAACCGGAACACCTCTGGACGCAGTATTGGCTCCATTGGCTGGTTTGGCTGAAGGTGGTTTGCCAGAACTTCCTGGTCTGCCTGGCGGTGACGAAGGTGAGCCAGGCGAGGGCCCAACCGGAACACCTCTGGATGCAGTATTGGCTCCATTGGCGGACTTGGCTGGCGGCGGTTTGCCAGAACTCCCAGGCTTGCCTGGCGGTGACACCGGTGGTGAAACACCAGCACCTAACCCAACAGCTGGCCCAATCGAAAGCGCGGCCCAGCAGTTTGTGGATGTGGCTCCAATCGAAATGATCCCAGCAATTGGTCAACCAATTGAAGACGGTATCATC